>JBAZNL010000009.1 GCA_041649275.1 Candidatus Izemoplasmatales bacterium | reverse complement strand
ACGGTCGCGCGCGACGGGTCGACGCGCGTCAACGATACGTCGAACCGGAGAAGGCCGTAGGCGTCGTCGGAGGCGATCTCGTCCCGGCGGAGTTCGACGTCGGCGACGGACGCGGACAGCGATTCGTCCGCGGGCAGCGTCACCTCGTAGGCATAGACCACCTCGTCGACCTCGTCGGCGGCGAAGACGGCGCCGGTCGGAACCAGGCGCTTGCCCTCCGGGGCCGAGAGCACGACGCGGACCTCCGTCCGCGCGGGCATGTTCTCGCCGAGGACGATGAGGTCCTGGCGGTCGAGCCAGACGCGATAGGCCGTCGCCGTGAGGAGAAAAAGAAAAACAAAACCGAAAAAGAACACCTTGGATGTCTTCATGATTTCCGCTCCCTATGAATGTTTTAGCAGGCACCTGGCTGACTCGGAGAGTCCCTATAGTTTTCCGTCGCCGGATCGCTCCGGGTTTGGCTTTATCAACCAAAGCATTCATGGACGGCCGAAGACCGGGCATGGCTTTGTTTTGATAACTCTACTCTATCATAATTCAGAGGAAAAGCAAGCGATTCGAAAAAACTTCCTCCCGATGTCGCGAAGGCGAAGAAAAAAAACGACTCGATTCGAGTCGCTTCAGGAATTCGTGAGGACGGCGAAGTCGTCCACGACCATGCGCGAGCGCACTCCCCTCGTGTTGTTCCCGGAGACGCCGCCGTCGAAGAAGAGACGGACGTAGTAGCCGGCGGCGGGCATGTTCGCGATCTGCGTCGAGGTCAGGTTGAAGGTGTAGAGGGTGAAGTTGGCGGAGCGGGTCGTGCCGCTCACGTAGACGTCGCCGGTCGAGAGCTGGGCGAGCGTCTTCGTGGTGCCGACGGCCGACCAGGTCGTGCCGTTGGTGCTGATTTGGACATAGAAGGTGCGGTTCGTGGCGAGTTGTTCGGACGACGAGATGCGAAGCCCGCGGATCGCGTAGAACGACAGGCCGGTGAACCCGGCGACGGGGGCGGCGGTGGTCATGCGCACCTCGTTGTCGAGCCGGAAGCCGTAGGTGTTCGAGGTCCGCGCGTTCTCGATGTCGTAGGCCGAGAAGAAACTGTACTCGGCGTAGGGGAGCGGGTCCGTCGCGACCGGCGGCAGAAGCCGGTGGACCGGCGTGCCGCCATTCGTCGTGCGGTCGATCTGGCGGAGGAAGCCGAGCGACATGTTGTTCGACGTGGTGACGCGGATGCCCTCGATGTCCCAGAGGACGCCCTCGATCTCGACGTCGGTCATGACGTAGGTCCCGCCGGTGTACGTGCTCGACCCGGTGCTCGTCTTCGACACGGCGTCCATCAGGGTCTGGAAGTCGGCGTCGGCGTAGAGGTCCGCAAGCGACGCGACCCCGTAGAAGGACATGAAGCGGTCGGCGACGTAGTAGTCGAGGTATTCGTAGGGGGATCCGAAGGACCACTTCCCGACGTTGACGGTCCCGGCGACGGTCTCGTCGAGGTCGTCGTGGTAGGAGTACGCGACGTTCGACCGTGCGCCGACGGCGATCGAAAGGAACGTCATGACGACGATCAGGATGCGTTTCAGGGTCGTTTCCATGATATTCCTCCTTTCGCCCGACGATCGGTCAGGCCTTGGCCTTGCGTTTTTTCTTGGAGAGGGAATCGAACAGGAGCGACAGGATCGCGATGTCGGCCACGACGACGATCTTCCCGACGGGGGACTCGAGGAAGAGGAGCGCCCGTCCGACGACCGGGACGATGAACAGGAGCCGGCCGACGACGTCGTCTTCGGACAGCGTCCAGTCGTCCCATTCGTCGCTCACTTCCGGCTTGGTGCGGAAGGTGCGGACGCCTTCGCCGTCGACCTGGACGGCGGCGACGTAGTGGACCACGACCGCCTCGTTTCCGCCAACTTCGACGCGGAAGGCGATCACGTCGCCGACTTCGAGGTCGGCGAGATCGACGCTTCGGTCGACGACGACGACGTCACCGACGGAGATCACCGGTTCCATCGAGCCGGTGACGATCACGTAATGGCGCATGCGCGAGAAGTAGGGGACGCGGTTGAAGAGGACGTATCCGAGGCCGAGGACGAGCGCGACCGCGACCAGGAAGCGGATCCAGCCGAGGATCCTGGGATCGATCGGCTTTTTCGACGGGTTGTCGTTGGTTTTCATGGTTCGTCCTTTCCCGCTCAGCTGACGAGCGATTCGGCGGTGAAGCTGAGGGTCAGCCGGATCGGCCGGCCCTGGATGGCGAGGTACTCCGCGTCCGTCGCCTTGTCCGAGAGCCGGACGCGGAGGCGGATCGTGGCGACGTAGGCGTCGCCATCCTCGGAGAGGACAATCGCGAACGGCGTCGTGCCATCATCGCCCGCATCGCCGTAGACGGCGGTCTCGACGATGCCGGCGTCGGGGACGCCGCCGACGAGGATCTGGGTCACGGCGACGACGAGCCGCCCGGGCTTGTTCAGGGAGACGCGGTAGACGAAGACGCATTCGTCGACGTCCCCGGGGCCCTTGAACGCGCCGTACGGGATCAGGGTCGTGCCGTCGGCGGGGTCGATCGTCTCGGAGACGGTGAGGACGGTGCCGACGCCGATGTCGATGGTCGGGTCGACCTCCGCCCGGGAGATGTCCCAGAGGGAATAGGCGATGCCGCTCGCGGAGCTGAGGAACAGGAGGACGGCGAGGACCAGCCAGCGCTTCGACCGATGCCCGGCGACGGCGTTCACGAATCCTTCGGCGTATTGCTGCATGGGGAGGCTCCTTTCTCACGCGCGGGAGAACCGCACGAAAGCCGGGCGGATGAAACCCGGCTTGGGATGGGATGCGGCTTACTGGAGCGGGTTGGCGGGAGCGACGGAGGACGACGTGTTGACGACGGTGAAGCCGAGGTCGAACGTCGGGGTCTGGCCTTTGATCGCGGCGTAGTCGGACGCGAAGTCGGCGCCGTTGTCGGCGAGCGTGATCGTGACGGTGACGGTGACTTCGTTGTCACCAAAGGTGAAGGCGTCTTCGACGTTCCATTCGCCGGTGGCGCTCAGACCGAGGCCGTTGACGTCGATCGAAATCGGCGAAGCGACGTTGTTGTAGCCGTCGGCGTAGGTGCCGAGCACGAAGGAGGTCAGGTCGACGTTCAGGTCGGCGGTCATGCCGTCCTTGAGCGGTTCCTCAAGCGAGAGCGTGTAGACGATCTGGTAGGAGGTGGTGTAGTCTTCCTGGTAGGCGGCGTAGAACGAGCCGGCGGGAACGAGCTGGCGGACGTCTTCGACCTTGCCGTCGACGACGAGGCGGACGCCGTAGCCGATCGTGAGGTCGTTGGAGCGGGTCTGCTGGAGGTTGTCCCACCAGGCGTAGGCGCCGATGGAGGTGCCGAGGAGGGCGAGGGCGATGATGGCGATGACGAGGGTCTTTTTCATGATTTTGTTTCTCCTTTTTTTATTTTTTTTTGTTTCAACGGGGTTCGGGAGATGCGCGGGTCGGTTTCGACGACGGGAGGGACGGGGAACGCGATGCCGCCTTGGTGCGGTTACGCGGAAAGAAACGGGAGGATCAGTTCTGGCTGGCGGCGAACAGCAGGTCGAAGGAGATCGTCTTGTTGATGACGGCGACGTAGGTCGCGAAGTCGGCCGGCTGGGAGAGGGTCACGGTCACGGTGACGAGCACGTCGGCGTCGTTGACGGTGGCCGAGGACTGGCTGATGGCGATGTTGACGAGCGAGGCGTTCGCGGTGCTGCCGCCGATCTGCACGTTCGAGGCGGTGACGCTCAGGTCGAGCGGGTCGACGACGGCGAGGTCGAGATCGACGTTGTACGTGAGCACGATTGAGGTGACGTCGTCCGCCTTGAGGACGGCGTCCGCGGGGACGAGCACCTTGCCGGCGGGGGCGGTGGCGACGGCGGCGACGCGCAGCGTGACGCCCTGGCCGATCGAGAGCGTTTCGCTCTGGGTCTTGTCGAGGCTGTCCCACCAGGCGTAGGCGAGGCTGGAGCCGCCGACGACGAAGAGCAGGGCGATGGCGATAACGATTTTCTTGAACATGTACGTTCCTCCTGGGAATGTCTTGTCTATGTCTGGAATGGCCGTCCGACGCATCGGTCCGTCCCTTCGAGCAAACGTCGTCGGACCATAAAAAAACAGCCGGTTGCGCATAGTGCGGCAACTGGCTGTCTCGGAAGAGACCCTATAGCTTTCCGTCGCCGGATCGCTCCGGTTTTAGCGGGAACATGGTTGTCTTTTCGAATCCGTGAAAATGAAAAACAGCCGATCGCACATTCTCATGGCAACTGGCTGTCTTCTGGGAGACCCTATAGCTTTCCGTCGCCGGATCGCTCCGGGTTAGGCTCATTTCACGATGGATTTTTCATTTCTGCAATCATTTTATCATACCCTTTTTCGGCTGTCAACGATTTTACACGGGGAAACGCAAAAAAAAATAACTGAACGATTGTTCGCCCTTCAAAAACGACCCGGCCGGAACGGGACGACGCTTTTCGAGGCCGGGCGGTTGTCAATTCGCGCGAATGATGATATGATGGTTTTGTGCCCCAGGGGACACGACGGAGGCATCCCATGCGTTATCAGGTCTGTTCTTGGAATGCGCTGCTCGAACGGAAGAAAGTGCGTTTCCAGGCGGGAACGCGTTTCGTTCTGGTCGCCGTCGCCGACGGCCGGCCTTGCGCGATCGCCGACAAGTGCCCCCACATGGGGTTCCCGCTCTCGGGCGGTCGATACGAGGACGGCGTGATCCGCTGCAAGGAGCACGGTCTTGAGATCGACGTCCGCACCGGTCTCGTCGCAAACGGCGTCAAGGCCGATTTTCTCAAGCTCGGACCGCTCGACCGGAGCGTCCGCACATACCCCGCCGTCGTCGAGGACGGCAACGTCTTCATCGAAGTCTGATTCGAAATCAAGCAGCGAAGCATAATGGAAGGAGATCCGGACCCCGGTCCGGAAACATGACATGGACCAGAAGAGAAAGATCCTCGCGGAACGCCTCAAGCCCCAGCATCCCGAACGTCTGAAGATGGTTCTCGGCTTCGACGGTTTCGTCGACGAGATCATCCACCCCGTCGACAAGCGCCTCTCGCCCGATTCGTTCACGCGGATCGAGACGATCGAGCGCTTCGCCGCCCGCATCGCCAAGGCGAGCGGCCTTTCCACCAACATCGAACTCGTGCCCGTCGCCCGCAAAATCGGCGGGAACGGACCGATCATGTGCAACGCGCTCGCGCGCCACGGATCGTCGATCGCGTACGTCGGCGCCCTCGGCGAACCGGTCCCGCACGACGTCTTCCGCATGCCGGAGAACGTCAGGCTCACGACGATCGCGGACGCCGGCCACACCGACGCGCTCGAATTCCTCGACGGCAAGCTCCTCCTCGGGAAGATGAACTCGATGAAGGACGTCACCTACGAGCGCCTCCTCGACGTCGTCGGCGAGGCCGAACTGGTGCGTCTTCTCTCCGAAGTCGACCTCTTCGCCTCGGTCAACTGGTCGATGCTTCCGGCGATGACCGACCTGTGGCGGAAACTCCTTGCGAACATCCTCCCGAAGACCCCCAAGAAGGCGGCGCGGCCGCTCTTCTTCGTCGACATCGCCGATCCCGAGAAGCGCGAGCACGGGGAGATCGTCGAAGCCCTCGACCTCCTGAAGGAATTCCGGATCCGCTTCCGCGTCGCCCTCGGTCTCAACAAGAAGGAAGCCTACGACGTCGCAGGCGTCCTCGGGCTCTTCCCGAAAGACGATCTCGCGAAGATGGGTCCCTCGCTCAGGGACGTCACCGAGGCGCTCTACCGCCGGCTCGGCGTCGACGCCGTCGTCGTCCATCCGGTCGATCGCTCCGCCACCGTCGTCGACGGCGTCTACGCCGAGGCGATGGGGCCGTTCTGCGCCAAGCCGAAACTCACGACCGGCGCCGGCGACAACTTCAACGCCGGCTACGTCCTCGGCCTCCTGCTCGGCCTCGAGCCGGAACAGGCGCTCCTCACCGGCATGGCGACGAGCGGCTTCTACGTCCGCAACGCCAAGAGTCCCGATTTCGCCGAACTCGTCGGTTTCGTCGAGGCCTGGGCGGCGGACGCGGTCTGAACCTTGAAGGTCGCACCGTCCGGGTCTTCTCGTCTCGGATCCGACCTGCCGTACGTCACAATCAGCTTCGCGATGTCCCTCGACGGCAAGATCGCGACCCGGACCGGCGATTCGAAATACATTTCCGGGCCGGAGTCGCTCGCCTTCGTCCATCGCCTGCGCGACGCCCATGACGCCATCCTCGTCGGCATCAACACGATCCTCGCCGACCATCCGCGGCTGACGGCGAGGCTGCCCGAGGGCGGCGGTCGCGATCCGCACCGCGTCATCCTCGACTCCACCCTCCGGATTCCGCTCGACGAGCCCGTCCTGCACGCGGCTTCGCCGGCGAAGACGATCCTCGTCTGCCGCGAAGACGCCGATCCCGTACGCCGCGCCGCGCTCGAACGTCTCGGCGCCGTCGTGGTCGCGGTCCCCGACCCGCACGATCCTGAAGGATTGCGCCGGGCGATCCGCCTTCTGAAGGCGGCGGGCATCGGATCGATCCTCGTCGAGGGCGGCGCCTCGATCCATTTCGCGTTCCTCGGAAACCGGCTGTTCGACCGCGTCTTCGTCACCGTCGCACCCCTCATCATCGGTGGCGCGACCGCCAGGACGGCGGTCGCCGGAAACGGATTCGCGACCCTCGCCGAATCCGTCCGGCTCCGGTTCGTCGACCGCATGGACGCCGGAAACGACATCATCATCGAAGCCCTTCCCGCGGATGCGGGCGAGCGCGCTTGAAAAGGAGACATGACCATGATCCAGCGCATCCAAGTTGAAGAAGCCCTCGCGCTCCTCGAACGGGGCGAGCGCATCGTCCTTACGGACGAGCATGCGCCCGAAGACACCTGCCATTTCGCGGCCATCGCCGCGGCGTCCGACGCGCACGGCTGCGTCGGCGCGTTCTGCCCGTTCAGGACGATGCCGTCGGTCGTGATTGGCTATGACACCTATGGCACCCTCACCGGCGTCCGCAAGAACGCCGCGCTCGAATACGACCAGGACGTCGTGAACCTCTCCGCCCGCGATACCGGCGGACCTTCCGCCGCCGATCGCTTCGGCGCGCTGATCGGATCCCTGCTCGCATCCGGAGCCGGACCCGACCGCTTCTTGACGGGCGGCGAGTTCCAGGTCGTCGCCGCGCGCAACGGCGGCGTCCTCCGCCGGGCAGCGCCCGCCGAGGCGATCGTCGACCTTTGCGTCCTCGCCGGCAAGCCGGCCGTCGGCCTGCTCTACGACATGGTCGATTCCGACGGTCGCCCGCTCACGCTCGCGGAACTCGAGGCGACGCCCGAATCCCACGCGGTCCTCGCGATCGCCGACCTGATCCGCCACCGCCGCCTCTCGACGGTGCTCGTCGAGCGCGTCGCTTCCGCGAAGATGCCGACGAAGTACGGCGAGTTCGAGATGGTCGGATTCGTCAACCGGTTGACCGGCGAGCATCACGTCGCGCTCGTCAAGGGCGATGTCGCCCTTGAAGGCGCCACGCTCGTGCGCGTCCATTCGGAATGCCTCACCGGCGATTCCTTCGGATCGAAGCGCTGCGACTGCGGCGAACAGCTGCACACGGCGATGCGCCGGATCGAGAAGGCCGGTCGCGGCGTCATCCTCTACCTGCGTCAGGAAGGCCGCGGCATCGGGCTCGTGAACAAGATCCGCGCCTACGCCCTGCAGGACGGCGGAATGGACACGGTCGAAGCCAACCTCGCCCTCGGGTTTCCCGACGATCTGCGCGACTACGGCATCGGCGCCGAGATGCTTTCCGCCCTCGGCGTGAAGAAGATCAGGCTGATGACGAACAATCCGCTCAAGATCCGCGGACTCTCCGGGTATGGGATCGAGATCGTCAACCGCGTTCCGATCCAACTCAACCACAACGAGAAGAACGAGTTCTACATGCGCACGAAGCAGGAGAAGATGGGCCACATCCTGCATTTCAAGAACAAGGATCAATGATTCCGCGGAACGGGGATGTCGACCGACATCCCCTTTTCATATCCCGCGGTTGAGATTCCCCTTGGGAATGCTATAATGAAGTCATCGATGCGTCGGAGGTGAACGGTGATGGAGACGAAGCAGCAATCGAAGGAACTCCAAAACGACCTTGTGGCGTTGTTCCAACACCGCCGGTCGATCCGGCTTCCCGTCGCCGCCGGGGAGGGGTCCGCATGAGCATGAAGTGGATCAAGTGGATCGCGATCGTGACGATGACGATCGACCACGTCGGCGCCTTCCTCGTCGTCGATCCCACCGCCTATCTCGTCTGCCGGGCGATCGGCCGGATCGCCTATCCGCTCTTCGCCCTGATGGTCGCCGAAGGATTCCGCCACACGCGGTCGATCAGGAACTACCTGATCCGCTTCCTCCTGTTCACGGCCGTCTCCGAAGCCGCGATGGCCGTCGTCTGGTTCGCCTACGGCGTCGACTTCTTCCTCCAGGCGAACGTCTTCCTGCCGCTCGCGGCCGGGCTTGTGGGACTGATCCTAGCATCGAAAAGGAAATGGTACCTGTGGATTCCGATCCTCGCGATGCTCGTCGCCGCCGAGTGGATTCACACGTCGTACGGCGCCTACGGCATCCTCCTGATCATGCTGTTCGGCCTCGTCGACCGGCTGCCGCTCCGGATCGTCGGCTTCGTCCTGCTTTCGGCGATCTTCATCGACTGGCCGATCCCGGAACTCCTCGGCTTCGCCAACGGCGGCACGATCCACGTCTTCGAACGCTGGTACCAGTGGATCGCCCTCGTCGCCCTCGTGCCGATCGCGTTCTACGACGGCACCCGCGGCCGCTTCAACAAATGGTTCTTCTATCTCTACTATCCGCTTCATCTCGCCGCGATCCTGATCATCTACCTCTTCTAGGACGGGCGAAGGAAGGAGTCTTCCATGGACTGGCTCAAACACAACCGCGACGCGTGGAACCACGAAGTCGAAACCGGAAACAAGTGGACCATCCCGGTCTCGCACGACGAGATCGAGGCGGCGAAGAAAGGGGAGGCGACGCTTCTGCTCACGCCGACGAAGCCGACGCCGCGCGCCTGGCTCGGCGACGTCCGTGGCAAGGACGTCCTCTGTCTCGCCTCCGGCGGCGGCCAGCAGGGACCGCTCTTCGCCGCCCTCGGCGCTCACGTCACCGTCTTCGACAACTCGCCGGCGCAGCTCGCCCGCGACCGCGAGGTCGCCGACCGCGAAGGACTTGCGATCCGCACCGTCCAGGGCGACATGCGCGACCTTTCCGCAATCGCCGACGAGTCGTTCGACCTCGTCTTCCATCCGATCTCGAACGTCTTCTGCGAGAGCATTCGTCCGGTGTGGAAGGAAGCGTTCCGCGTCCTCCGTCCCGGCGGAAGGATGGCCGCAGGCTTCATGAATCCCGCCGCCTACGTCTTCGACTTCGACCTCCTCGACCGGACCGGCCGCTTCGAGGTCCGATACAAGGTCCCCTATTCCGACATCGACCAGCTGCCTCCCGAAGAACTCGCCGCGCGCATCGCGGCGCGGGAGCCGCTCGAATTCGGCCATTCGCTCACCGACCAGATCGGCGGCCAGACTGACGCCGGCTTCCACATCGTCGGGTTCTACGAGGACTTCTCGGGATGGGACGATCCGCTCGACAGGCATCTGTCCGTCTACGACGCCACGCTCGCGAAGAAGCCGATGCATCGGCATCACGGGAACGACTGACATGGACTACGGATCTGTGAAGGATCTCCGTCCGCGGATCGATCCGTCGGCCGTCGCGATGCCGACCGCGGTCGTGACCGGCGACGTGACGATCGGCGCCGACGTAAGCGTCTGGCATCACGCCGTCGTCCGCGGGGACATGGCACCCGTTTCGATCGGTTCCATGACGAACGTCCAGGACGGCGCCGTGATCCACACCAACACCGGCCTTCCGACGACGATCGGGGCGCGCGTCACGATCGGTCATCTCGCGATCGTCCACGCCGCCACCGTCGAGGACGACGCCCTCGTCGGGATGGGTGCGATCCTGCTCGACGGCGCCATCGTCGGCGCCGGCGCGATGGTCGCCGCCGGGACGGTCGTCCCGCCGCGCAAGGTCGTGCCTCCGGGAACGCTCGCGATCGGAAATCCGATGCGGATCGCACGCGACCTGACCGAGGCCGAACGCGCCGCGAACCGGCTGAACGTCGAACACTACGTGGCCCTCGCGAAGGCGAGCGCGCCGGGAGGGACGAGATGATCCACGAACCGAAGAAGGTCCTCATCGCCGGCGGCACCGGGTTCCTCGGCTATCACGCGGCGCGGTTGCTTCTCAGCGAAGGCGTCGCCGTCGACGCCGTCGCCCTGCCGCGCGAGATCGACCTCGGAACCTGGTATCCGGACGCCATCGGAATCCGCTACGGCGACCTCTTCGCGATGACCGAGGACGAGGTCTTCGCCCTCGTCGAAGGGCGCGGCTACGATGCCTTCGTCTATGCCCTCGGTCCCGACGACCGCTTCGTCCCGCCCGCACCCGCGGCCGTGTTCTTCCACGACCGGCTCGTGGTCCAGGCCGCGAAGGTCCTGTCCGCCGTGCGACGCGCGGGCGTTTCGCGCGCCGTCGTCCTCAATTCCTATTTCTCCCATTTCGACCGGATCATGGACGGCGTCCTGTCCGACCACCATCCCTATGTGCGCGCCCGCGTCGAGCAGGAGCGCGACCTTGCGCGGATCGGCGTCGCCGGGAGCTTCGACGTCATGTTCCTCGAACTGCCGTTCATCTTCGGCACGATGCCGGGAAGGCTGCCGCTCTGGAAGGAGTCGTTCCTCGACCATTTCGCCAAGGGGCGGGTCGCGTTCTTCCCGGCCGGCGGAACGACCGCATGCATCGCCGTCGAAGGCGTCGCCGAGGCCGTCTCGGCCGCGATCAGAAACGGCGCCCACGGCCGGGGCTATGCCGTCGGGAAGGAGAATCTGACCTACCGCGAGATCCTCCAGATCATGCTTGCGGAAAGCGGGATGAAGAAACCGGTCGTTTCGGTTTCGCCCTTTATCGCGGCGCTCGGGGCGCGCGGCATCGATCGCCGCCACCGGCGCGCCGGCCGCGAATCGGGTCTCGACCATGCGAAGCTGATGGGCGACATCCTCGCGCGGGACTTCTCGATCGACTTCGAGACGCTTGCGCGCGAGCTCGGCTATGCCGAACTCGGCTATCGCGGCGGACCCGACGTCCGCGAAAGCCTTCGCGCCACGATGGCCCGCTACAAGGAACCCAGATGAAACAAGACGGCACCCGCAACGGGTGCCGTCTTCGCTATTCGGTAACGATGTCGTACGGCCAGTCGATGATGCCGCCCATGTCGTAGATGCGGGCATAGCCGAGTCCGTCGAGGAGGTCGGCCGCCTGGGCGCTGCGGTTGCCGCTGCGGCAGTAGACGATGATCTCCGCGTCCTTGTCCGGAAGCATCGCCGCGGCGTCGTCTTCGAGGTCGGAAAGCGGGATCAGGAGCGCGCCGGGGATGTGGCCCGCGGCGTATTCCTCAGGCGTGCGGACGTCGACCAGGACGACCGCGGCGTCCGCCGCCATCATGTCCCTTCCGGTCTTCGCGGAGATCGTCTTCGGCGATGCGTCCGCGGTGCAGGCGGCGAGGGTCAGGCCGACCGCCAGGAACAACAGCGTGAGGATCTTCTTCATCGGATCATTCCTTTCGCGAGGATTATACCATCCTGCGCGCCGGCGGGCAAGCCATCCGCTCCGTCAGTCGGAATCGATCAGCGGGACGAACCGACAGTCGCAGAGGAAGCGCGTCCCGATCGTGCCGGACAACGTCTTCGTGAAGAGCGTGAGCGCCTGAGCGAACGGACCGCCGACGGGGATCACGAGCCGGCCGCCGGCTTTCAGCTGGGTGAGGAGCGCTTCCGGGACGGTACGCGATGCAGCGCTCACGACGATCGCGTCGTAAGGAGCCTCCTCGGGCCAGCCGCGGGTGCCGTTGCCGAGGCGCAGGCGGACGTTTCCGCATCCGAGCGCGGAAAGCGTCGAGCGCGCCCGGTCGAACAGCGGTTTGAGCCGTTCGACGGAGAAGACCTCCCCCGCGAGCGCGGCCATGAGGGCGGTCTGGTAACCCGATCCGGTCCCGATCTCGAGAACCCGGGCGGCGCCGGCGACGCCCGCGGCGGACAGCGAGAGAGCGACGACGTACGGCTGCGAGATCGTCTGTCCGCAGCCGATCGGCAGCGGATGGTCGCCGTACGCCCAGTCGACGTCGTCGGCTTCGACGAAGACGTGACGCGGGACCCTGGCGAAGGCCGAAAGGACGCGTTCGTCGTCGATTCCGCGGGCGGCCAGTTGCGTATCGACCATCGTTTCGATCTGGTTTCCGATGCGGTCTTCCATGCGGATCGCCTCCTTCCCCTCCATTCTACCAATTCATGCGACAAAACGCGACCGGCCGTGCGGAAAATGATGGAAAACGCTTCCGAATCGTCATATAATGGGAAAGGATGCCGCTCAGGCGACGAGGAGGATACGATCCATGGACAAGCAACGACCCACCCTGCAGGAACGACTCGAATCGCGGCGCATCCGCAAGCCGCCGGCCTTCCTCTACCTGGCGCTCGCGCAGATCTGGAAGTGGTTCATGCTGCCGAAATACCACGTCCATTACGAGTACAGGATCGATCCGCGCAAGTTCAAGGGGCCGTACATCGTCGTGTCGAACCACGCGTCCCGCGTCGACTACCTCTATACCGGCATCGCCTTCCTGCCGCACCGGCTCAACTACGTCGCCGGCTACAACGAGTTTTTCCGGTCGCACCTTCGCGGCGTCTTCCATCTCCTCCAGGTGATCCCGAAGAAGAACTTCACCCCGGAAATCTACGCGATCCGGGAGATCGCGCGCGTTCTCCGCGGCGGCGGCCGGATCATCCTCTTCCCCGAGGGGATGAGTTCGATCAGCGGATCCAACCAGCCGGCCGCGATCGGGACGGGAAAACTCCTCAAGCACTTCAAGGTCCCGGTCCTGATGACCCACATCGAGGGCGGCTACCTGACCAACACGAAGTACTGCCTCGACGACCGTCCCGGACGCGTCGACGTGACCGTGTCGCAGCTGTTCACTCCCGAGGACCTCGAGCGCATGGACGCCGACGAGATCCAGCGCGCCGTCGACCGCGCGATCCATCACGACGACTATGCCTGGAACAAGACCGCCCGGGTCGCCTATGCCGGCAAGGGGTCCTTCGCGAAGAACCTCCACGACCTGCTCTACTGGTGTCCCCGCTGCGGCGCCGAACTCACGATGAAGGGCGAAGGTGACGCGATCCGATGCGAGCGCTGCGGGAACGGCGCGACCTTGAACGAGCACTACGACCTGATCCCGTTCGACGCCTCCTGCGTCATCCCCGAATCGCCCGTCCGCTGGGCCGACCTCGAACGGAAGAACGCCTATCGGGCGATCGCCGCCGATCCCGCCTACGCCCTCGCGGAGAAGGTGAAACTCGGCGTCATGCCCGATTACGAGGTCCTGAAGGATCTGAAGACGTCGCGGATCGCCGGCGAGGGGACCCTCTCGATCAGTCGCGCCGGGCTCCGCTTCGAAGGCACGAAGGACGGCGAACCGTTTTCGCTCTCGATGTCCACGGACATGCTGCCGACCTGGGGGATGTGCACCGACATGAGTTTCTTCACGACCTACGTCGACGGCCGATACTACGAGTTCTATCCCGAGCGCCGCTCGGTGGGGAAATGGCTCCATGTCGCCGAGGAACTGCACCGCATCAACGGCGGGAAGTGGAAGAACTTCCCCGACGCCGACACCTACGCAGAATGAAAAAAGTCCGATGTCGGACTTTTTTCTTTTTCGGAACCGTCACTCGGCCTCGAGATAGAAGGCGTAGAGCCTGAACGACACGTAGGCGCCGTCCGAGAGCATGTCGACGCTTGCGGATTCGACGTGGAAGATGCGGTCGAGGCCTTCGACGGCCTCGAGGTAGGCGAGGATCCGATCGGCGTCGTCGACGGTCATCGAGACCGTGATCCGGACGGCGCGGAGGTCGTCCGACAGGTCGTCCTCGAAGGGCATGACGGCGTCGTCCTCGAACGTCTCGACATAATCCGGCGCGACGATTCCGGCGATGCCGCGCGCAGCGGCGAGGTCGGCGGCAATGCCGAGCTGGTCGTAGGCGTCGGGGAGTTCGTCGACGATGTCGGCGATCTCGTGGTAGGCGATCGATTCGGAGGCGGCGACGACGGCTTCGATCCGGCGCTCCAGGTCCTCCCGTTCGGCCTCCAGGGCGGAGAGACGAGTCTGCAGGATCGCAAGCATCCCGTAACGCGCGCCGATGAGGACAAGGAACAGGACGACGAGGATGATCACGAAGCTGACGCGGTTGAGCTTCTTCCCGAAGACGTTGCGCTCACGCATGGTGGAAGGTCACCTCGATCGTATGGATTCCGATGCTCTCGTAGATCGGGAACCCGTCGATCCAGCGGGCGGGATCCTCGGTTTCGGTCACGCCGTAAGTCTCGTATGCAAGCAGGAGGTATTCCGTCAGCGCGACGTCGGACGGTCCCGTCAGGGTGAGGACGATCGCCTTGTCGGCGGCACGGTAGGCAACCTGCAGGACGTCGACGTCGATCGCGAGCGCAAGCAAGTCGGAGAGCGATCCGGCGGGTGCGGACTTCGCGCCGATCAGTTCGTCGTAGGCGTCGCTGTAGGCGCGCTCGGCTTGGGTAAACGACGGCAGGCGCGAGAACCCGTCCTCGAGGTCGGAGAGTTCCGCGGCGAGCGTGCGGTTCTCGTTCTCGACGAGGAAGATGCGTTCGTACATGGTATGGTAGGGGATGTAGAGGAGACTGACCGCGGAGAAGAGCAAAAAGGCCGTCGCGAGCATCGCCTTGACGAGACGGACGGAGCGGTCGGGGCGGTCGAGTCGAAAGTCGAACCACGGGATCTTCGCGAGGTTGCCGGCCTTCTCGATGCCGGCGGCGTAGGCGACGAGACTCGTGCGGTTCCAGCCTCCGCCCGCGGTCGGCGTCTCCGGAATGCGGAAGACCTCGCACGCAAGGCCGAACGGCCTGGAGGTGAATGCGGCCTCGAAGCGGCTCTCGTTCTCCGACTCGCCCTGCGAGACGAAGACGGCCTTCTCGAGCGTACGGTCACCCCGGGAGATGTTGTACTTGTAGTAGTTCGCCACGCGTTCCACGTAGTCGTCGATCTGCTCGTAGCGGGTGTCGGCCTCGTTCTCGAACTCCTCGACGAGGTTGAAGATCGGAATGTCGTCCTCGAAGATCTTGATCGTGAAGTAGGAGTCGTAGACGGTCACCAGCATCAGGTTCCTGGCGGCGGAGCCGGTGGTCCGCATGTAGAGCGAGTACAGCGCGAACGAAGGCATGTCGAACCGTACGTCGCGCACGCCGAGACGGTCGAAGACGTCGAGGTAGTCGTTCAGGAGTCGGTCGTCGGAGGCGACCGCGAGCACCTTCGCGTTCTGTTCGTCCTGGCTGATCAGATGGGCGGACACGCGCGGCTTCGCAAACGGGAAATGGAGCGTCTTCCCGAGTTCGCCGTCGAGGTGGGCGGCGATGCCCTTCTCGGCGACGTCGCTCCGTTTCACGTCGACGACGCGCATGACGACGTTCTGGCTGTTCAGAACCAGCCGGATCCGCCGGGGGCGGAGGCCGGAAGCCTTGAAGAGCGCCTTGAGGCGCGCGAGGAGCAGCACGGGATCGACGATGAAGCCGTTCTCGAGGATGCCCTTGTCGAGGGGGACGTTGCCGTGGATGTCGGTCCGTCCCCGCCCGTTCCGATGCTCGAAGAATCCGATCGAGGAATCGGAGAAGTAGAGGATCGTTTCGGGGCGTTTCTTGTCGTTCATGGCTTCACCTGCCCAACAGACCTAGATACCATGCGATGAGATCGGCGCCGACCGCCTGGGCGACCAGGACGCCGGCGAAGAGAAACGGGACGAACGGGAGTTCGGCGCCCCTGCGTTTCCGCAGAAGCCCGAAGGTGACGCCGGCGAGGGCGGCGAGGAAGAGCGCGAGGATTCCCTCGTCCCAAGTGAGGACGAAGCCGATGAAGACGAACAGTTTCACGTCTCCGCCGCCGAGCGCTTCCTTCTTCAGAACCTTCGTGCCGATCAAGGCGAAAAGGTAGAGGAGCGTAAACAGGACCGCGGCGGAAAGCAAATGGGCGAGGAAGGATCCGTCGGCGATCCGGACGGCGAGTAGCGGGATCAGGCCGATGAGCCAGACGCGGTCGTGGACCGACTTCGTCGCGAGGTCGGAGAGCGTCGCCGAAAGCAGGACGACGATCGCGATCGCCGCGGCGGCGAGTTCCCAGGTGAAGCCGTAGAAGAGGTAGGCACCGACGAAGAGCGCCCCGCCGATCGTTTCGACGATGGGATGGCGGATCGGGATCGGCGCATGGCAATGCCGGCAGCGTCCTCCCCGGAGCGCGAAGCCGAACAGCGGGAAGACGTCGAACAGCGAAAGGGTCGTCCCGCACGCGGGGCAGCGGCTGCGGCCACCGATCGAGGCGCCGCGATCGAGACGGGCGGCGACGAGTTCCGCGAACGAGGCGAAGAGGGCTCCGGACAGGAAAGCGAAGCACGCGTAGAGGACCGTCATCGCCATCTCCCCTTTCCGCGGACATGTCCGGCATCAATGTCCATTATACCTTGTTTCCGGCCATGTGACAAGACGAACCGCGGAATAGGAAAGAGGATGTCCGGGGGACATCCTCTTTGCCTGGATGGGGTCGGTACCGCGTCAGTCGGCCATGCTGGCGACGCCGGCGGCGGTTACTTCGACGGCACCGTCGAGGGTCGTGAAGACGGTGGCGGGCAAGTCGATGACAAAGGTCACGGTCGTGCCGCTGATGGTGAGCGTGGCGTCCTCGTTGAACGGATTCGACTCGAGGTACTCGGCGGTGACGAGTTCGGAGATCTTGACGGTATTGTCCGACTCCGCCTGGGCGTAGTTGACGGCGACTTCGGCGATGAGGTCGTAGGAGGCTTCGGCGGCGTTCATCTTCTGGCGGTTGATCAGACCGCTGATGGCCGGGACGGCGATGGCGGCGATGATCCCCATGATGACGATGACGGCAAGCAGTTCGACGAGGGTGACACCCTTCTTGTTCTTCAGAATGGCGGTCATTTCACAATTCTCCTTTATCATATGGGATTTCTATTACAATCATATCACTTTTCGCCCCGTTTTCAAGACGAAGATGGGAAATCCATCGGAAATCGGGTCAGATCTGCGATCCGAGCGAGATCATCGGAAGCATGAGCGCGAGGATCATGACGCCGACGAGGGCGTAGACGAAGAGCAGGAGAATCGGCTGGATCGCATTCTTGATCTGCTCCACGCGCAGTTCCGAGACGCCGTTGTAATAGACGGAAAGGTTCTTCATCAGTCCGGGGACGTCGCCGGTCCGTTCGCCGGTGGCGATCATCCGCGACATGATCGGGTCGATGAACTCCGATTCCTCGAAGGCGCGTGAGAACGGGAAACCGTCGTCGACATAGGCGAGCGTCTTCGTCAACAGGTCGCGGTAGACGACGTTTCCGACGACGCTCCGCACGGTCTGCAGAGCGGTCACGGAATTGATCCCGTTCTCCATCATCTGCGAAAGCGAGCCGGCGATCAGGACCTGGTTCGCCATCCGCAGGAGCGGTCCGGCGATCGGCGCCCGGAGAGCGAGGACGACCAGCGCATGGTGAAACGAGGGAATCCGCCTGTCGAGAAGGACGAGGATCGCCGCAGCGAGCGCAAGCCCGCCGAAGATCGGGAGGGCGTTCTGCGCCGCGAAATCGCCGGCGGCGAGGAAGAAGCGGGTGATGCCCGGGAGTTCGGCGTCGCCGAACGAGGCGAACAGGCCGGTGATGTTGGGGAAGACGAACAAAAGCATTCCGGCGGCGATCAACAGCGCCGCGACGAGATAGATGACCGGCATGCGCAGGGCACCCCTGATCTGACCGTTGATCTTCGACTGGCGGTCGTAGTAGGCGGCCATCGCCGCGATCGTGTCGGGAAGCGTTCCCGACATCTCCCCGACCTCGACCATCAGGACGAGCAGCCGCGGGAATTCCTTCGGACGCATCGACAGCGCCTTCGAGAGCGACAGGCCGTTGTACACGTGCTGGTAGAGTTCGAACAGGATCATGCGGATGCGGTGCTTCTCCTGCTGGAGAGAGAGCAGTTCGAGCGCCGCCAGGATGTTCACGCCGGCCTTCAGAAGACTGCCGAGCTGACGGAGGAAGAAGATCAGGTCGTTCGTCCGGAGCGTCTTTCCGATCGTGATCTGGTTCAGGCGGGCGAGCAGGCTCTTGTATTCGACGAGACGCAGCTCGTCGTAGTTGCGGGACTTGAGGAACTTGACGGCGACCTGGCGGTCGATCGCCTCGATGCGGCCGCGGACGATGCGGCCGTCGGCGTTCTTCGCGACGTACTTGAAGTTGCGCAGCAGCACGCTACTCGCCCCCCGTCATTCGTCGGCGACCTTGAGGACTTCCTCGAGCGTGGTCACGCCGAGGGCTACCTTCTCAAGGCCAGCCTCGAGGAGCGATCGCGTCCCGAGGGTCTTCGCCTCGCGTTCGAGTTCGTCGATGTGGGCGCTGCGGGCGATCAGGTTCTGCAGTTCCTTCGAGACCGGCAGGATCTCGAAGACCCCGACGCGGCCGGCGTAGCCCTTGAAGTTGCAGGAGGGGCATCCCTTCGGCCGGCGGATGCGGTCGACCGTAACGCCGTGGCGGGCGAAGAGCGCGCGTTCGCTCTCGTTCGGGGCATCCTCGTACGAGCAGTCGGGACAGAGCTTGCGGACGAGTCGTTGCGAGATCACGCCGGAAAGCGAGGAGGCGATCAGGAACGGTTCGATCTCCATGTCGAGCAGGCGGGTGATCGTGCGGACGGCGTCGTTGGTATGAATCGTCGAGAGCACGAGATGACCGGTGAGCGAGGCGCGGATCGCGATTTCGGCGGTCTCGACGTCGCGGATCTCGCCGACCATGACGATGTTCGGGTCCTGGCGCAGGATCGCGCGGAGCGCCTTGGCGAAGGTGAGGTCGACGTCGGGATGGACCTGGACCTGGTTGACTCCCGCCATCTTGATCTCGACCGGATCCTCGACGGTGACGATGTTGACGCCGGGGTGGTTCAGTTCGGCGAGGCAGGAGTAGAGCGTCGTCGTCTTTCCCGACCCGGTCGGGCCGCTGACGAGGACGATGCCGTTTTGCTTCGCGATCATCGCGCGCACCAGCTGCTCATCGCGCGCGTTCATGTTGAGCGCCTTGATGTTGTTCAGGACCGAGGCGGGATTGAGGATGCGGATCACGACCTTCTCGCCGCGCACCGTCGGCAGCGTCGAGATACGCAGGTCGATGATGCGGCTCTGGATCGGCGTCTGAATCCGCCCGTCCTGCGGGACGCGGGTCTCGGTGATGTCCATGCCGGACATGACCTTGATGCGCGAGACCATCTGCTTGTGGATGTTCAGGGGGAATTCGCGGACGGGATCGAGGATGCCGTCGACGCGGTAGCGGACGACGATCTTGTCGTCCATCGGGTCGATGTGGATGTCGGAGGCGCGCTGGAAGACGGCCGAGGCGAGGATCTGGTTGACGAGCGCGACCATCGGGGTCTCGGTCGGCTCGGCGACCGCATCCGTCTCCTCGCGGGCGACGTTCTGCTTGATACCCATCGCCTCGAGGGTGCGCGTGAAGCCGTAGTACTTCTCGATCTGGGCGACGATCTCGTTCTTCGTCGAGGAATAGGCCTTGGGAGCGTAGCCGGTGAGGACGCGCAGTTCCTCGAAGACGCCGAAGTCGAGCGGGTCGTCGGTCGCGAACCAGAACTTGCGTCCCTCGATCCGAAGCGGGATGATCGTATGGCGGCGGCAGAAGTCCTCGTCGACCATCGACAGGACCTCCTCGTCGATCTTGAAGTTGGCGAGCGAGACGCGGCGGATGCCCGTCGAGGTCTCGAGCGCCTTCAGGATCTGCGCCTCCGAGGTATAGCCGAGGCGGATCAGCGCCTCGCCGAGGCGTTCGTCCTTGGTCTTCTTGAGCAGCGCCGTCTGGAGTTGTTCCTTCGTGACGATCTTTTCCTGCACGAGGATGTCGCCGATGCGTTTCAAGGCCATCTCATTCGCCGCCTTTCGGTACGACGCGCTCGCGGTAGATCGCCGCGACGGCGGGGCGTTCGTCGATCGCGACGCGTTCGACGTACGGGTCTCCCCCGGGGGCGGTCACGGTGCGGTTCAGGAACCAGATCGCGCCGTCGGTGCCGGCGCGGACGAGTACGCGATAGGTCGTCGCCTCGTCGGAATCGAGGATGATCACGCCGGGGGTCGAACCGTCGATCGCATCGTCCTCGACGATCTCTGTCGCGAAGGGTACGACGGCCGTCAGGTCCCACTCCGAGTCAATCGTTTCGACGGAGGGATAGCCGACGAGCGCAACGCTCAGCGAAGTGCCGGTGGGAGCCGAGACGACGAACCGGTACCCGAAGTCCATCGGGTTGTAGAAGGAGAAGTCCAGTCCGACGACCCTTAGGATCCGGACGTTTCGGCCGATCTCCGCCCAGGCGGGCGGCGTCGGCCAAGAACGGTAGAGGAAGGAAGTGAAGCGGACGTCCTCGACGGAGCGCTGCATCGCCGACGCGAGGATCGAAAGCGGTTCGTTGGCGAGTCCGGATTCCTCGGTCGCATCGAGAAGGGAGAAGCGGGCGGAGGGATCGATCGCGTACGTCCCGCCGGCGGCGACGATCGACGCGACGTCGGCTTCGTCGAGGCCGTCGACGACGACGGTCGTCAGGACCGTTTCGGCGGACGCGGCGGAAAGATAATCGTCGAGCCGGTAATTGCGGATGCGGTACAGCCTGGCGACGTCGGAAAGCAGGTCGGAGAAGAACGAGTCCGCGTCGAAGTGGTCAAGGACGCCGTCCGAGAAGACCGCCGCGAGTTCGTCCGTGAGGGCGTCGCGGGACGACACGTCGATCGTGAAGACGGCAGGATTGTCGACCCCGCGGACGATTCCGGAGACGGTCTCCTCGACGTCGAAGGTCAGATCGCCGAGGTCGATGTCGTAGACGTAACCCTGGAATGACAGTCCGTAGGACGCATCCGCCCGCCATTCCGAGATGCGGCGTTCGAGATAGGTCGGGTAGTCGGATGCGGGGCGGTTTCCGAGGTAGACGGATCCGACGCTGGTCTCGTCGATCGCGAGCGCGACCGTCAGCGTGAAGACGGTCCCGGCGGTAAACAGCACCGCGAAGGACAGCGCCGCCAGCGCGACGATGAAATAGACGTTCCGTCTGATGCGTTTGTCGAGTCTGTCCAACGGAATCACCCCTTCGTGTCAATTATAGCAAAAGCAGCCGTAAAAAACCATATGGAACCCAAGATGCGGTCGAATCCGCGCGCATTCCGCGTTTCACGGTGGAAAACCGGACGATCCATAATATAATAGAATCGGAAGAAGAGCCGGAAGACGACGGGATCGAAGGGAGGTCGGATCGATGAAACGATTGAATCATCGCGGGTTCACCCTGATGGAAGCGATCGCGTCGTTCGTCATCGTCGCGATCGTCCTCACGACCGCCACGATCCTGATCGCGAACGGCCATGAACGCTCGGTCGCGACCTCGCGTCAGGTCGACGCCGTCATGATCGGATCGCTCGTCCGCGACGACATCGTCGAGGCGGCCGTCTACGCGGACGTCGACGCATGGCTCGACGGCGCCGGAAAGACGATCTCCGCCGATTCCTGCGACGATCCTGGATCCCCGTTCTCCTGCGGGTTCTTCACCCATGCGGCCGACGGCATCGTCTACGATACCGAAGTCATCGTCGCCTTCGACACCCCCACCGCTTCGTCGATCCTGTACGGCGTGATCCGGTTTTCCGTCGTCGTCACCTACTACGGCGACCGGACCGTCGTCGTCGAGGGAGTGATCTGCGATGATTGAGAACCGCCGCGGGGTCACCCTTCCCGAACTGCTCGGCGCGATCGTGATCCTCGCCATCGTCACGTCCCTCCTGGGCGCGGTCGCCTTCGCGATGGTCCGCGCGATCGATCGGATCGCCGTCAACCAGAGCGCCGAAGCGACCGGACTCTACCTCGTCGATTACCTCGAGGATGCGATGGCGGACCGCGCTCCGAACGCCTATGACGACTCCTGCGCCGGCACCGGCGGCTGCGTCGTCCTGATCCAGGAGTACGCGTATGCCTACGACCCGGTGGACGGATCGATCGACGCGGTCGTGCACGTCCCGCCGCTTGAAACCGAATTCTCGATCCACGACGATGCCGTCTGGATCAACGGGGCATCGGTCGACGCGGGCGACTTCACGATCGGATCCGACGCGTCGCTCTCCGTGAACGACGTCCTCGGATCGGTGACGGTGACGATCGCGTTCTCGCTTGTCGCCGCCGACGGACGGACGTTTCCGTTCTTCGCCGAATATCGTTTCACCGTTTCCGAAATCCCCGCCTAGGGCGGATCGGAGGTGCGGCATGCGCATCCTGAAAAGCAAAAGGGGCATGAGCTTCGCGGCCGTCCTCGGCATCGCGATGTTCGTCGTCGCGACCGTGACGACGGTCTTTGTCGTCGCCCTCAAGCAGGCTCGGCTCGTCGACGTGACGATCGAGAACACCGCCGAATACGAAAACGCCGTGACCGCCGTCCAAACCACCCTCCGGATCATCGCCCGGGACCAGAACCTGGATCCCGGTTATCTGGACGGGCTGTCCGTCTACATGGGCGTTCAGATCGTCGACCTCGGCAACGGCGCCTTTTCGATCACCGGAGCCGTCGATGCGGACCAGTCGGTCACGAGCTACATCATGTACGAGGATGCGGTCGAGACGACCTACGAGACCTTCCTGCAGTACACCGGCTCGGAACCCGGATTCACGCTCGATCCGACGGTCCGCGCCAACACCCTGCTCGGCGCCTACATGACCCAGTTCGTCGATGCGGAGTACGGCCTGACGGCACCGACCTTCACGACCTTCACTTCGGTCCTGACTTATTACGAGGGAACCGTGCGCACGTCGCAGGGATACGCCAGCATGACCGCGACGACGCTCCAGAACATGCCCAGCCCGACGATCTCGGCCGACACCTACGTCACCGGTTCGGTGTCGCTTGCGAACAACAAGGATCTGAGTGTGAACGGCGCCAACCTCTACGTGAACGGCAACCTGACGCTCGGTACCTCCGGCGACATCACGATCTCCGACGGTTCCGTCCTGCTCGTCGAGGGCACCCTCACGATCAAGAACAACGCCCGGATCACCGGCGGCACGGTGATCGTGAACGGCAGCCTCACGATCAACTCCAACGTCAACAACACCTACGAATACATCCGCTCGACGGTGTACGTCAACGTCAATTTCACGTCCGACCGCCACGTCGTCTTCGGCGACGACACCTACGGTCCGACGTTTCTCTTCTGCGGCGGCATCTGCAACCTCGACAGCAACGGCAACAACACCGCGACCGGAACCGTCTACGTCGTCGCGGACAGCTTCCGGGGAAACAACGCCGGCGTCGTCCTGTCGGGGGGCGTCTACACCGTGTCGACGACGAGACAGCTGTCGTCGTCGGGGATCGCCGCGAACCCCGACCTCGACGCCGCGGTCGACCTCTTCGCGATGGGGGTCGCCGACACCCTCGGCGTCTCCACGGGAGGGATCCCCGGCTTCCGCTATACCTTTCCGGCGCTCAGCTGACGAAAAGAAAAAACGCCAATCCTGGCGTTTTTCTATGCCTTCATTCCGCGGAAGACGGGCTTGCTTTATGAGGATTGCGTGATATAATGGTCTCGTCGCACGCCCGAGGAGGCTTTCCCATGACGCAATGGTTCGATACCACCCACATCGTGTACATCGTCGTCTCGCTCGGTCTCACGGGGCTCCTGTTGTTCCTCGCGAAGAAGGCGTTCACGACGGAACGGGCGAAGAACCGTTTCCTGAAGACGTTCGGACTCCTGACGTTCTTCCTGCACACGAGCATCCTCTGGTACGACTTCCTCGCCGACGGCAGCGCCGCCGTACCGGACAACGTCCTCTTTCCGATCTACTTCTGCAACCTCTCGATGTACATGCTCCTTCTGACGGCGTTCGTCGAGAAAAGGGACACGAGGTTCTACCGTTTCGTCTCGATCATGACCGCCTACGGCGGGTTCTTCGGGGCGATGATCTCGCTCATCTATCCCGAATACTACTTCAACCAGTCCTCGATCTTCGTCTGGAGCGTCTTCAAGAGCATGGCCTCGCACAGCACGATGCTCGTCGGCGCGCTCTGGCTGTTCGTCGGCGGTTACGTCCCGATCCGGAGGCGAAACGTCCTCTCCTACGGTTTCGGCCTGCTCGTCTACGGCGCGATCGGCCTCGCCGTGAACGGGATCTTCGACTATTTCGACCTCGGTGATCCGAACGCGATGTATCTTTCCCGTCCGCCGCTTGCGGAAGCGCCGTTCCTTTCCTGCTATACGATCGCCGCCCTCATGGTCGCGGTCGTCTACGGCGTCGGCCTGCTTGCCGAGCGTTCGCGTCGAATGCGCGTCGTTCCACCGTCCGCATCATGAAAACGAGGAGATCCCGACACGGGGTCTCCTCTTGTTTCATTCGACCGGATCGCTCCGGAACGCGTAGGTGCAGCCGAACTGGCCCTGGATGAAGTCGCCGATCTCGCGCCACGCCTTCTTCGCTTCCGGAATCAGGTCGAAGGCGAGCTGGAAGACGTGGAACATCCCGCGGTAGATCGAGACCGAGACGTCGACCCCGGCGGCGGCCGCCTTGCGGGCGACGCCGAGGGTGTCGCTTTCGAGCATCTCGAAGCCGCCGACGTGCATCATCAGCGGCGGAAACCCGGTGAAGTCGCCGTAGGCGGGGCTGACGAGCGGATCCTTGAGGGACCGTCCGGCGGCGTAGGCGTCGACATCGAGCGGCTTCGTTCCCGCCCCGAGGAGCGGATCGAGGGTGAAGTTGCGCAGATAGGATTCCCCTTCCGCGGCGAGGTCGGTCCAGGCAGACATCGTCACCACCGCCTTCGGCAGCGGCCTGCCCCCGTCGCGGAGGCGCATGCAGAGGGAAAGCGAGAGGCCGCCGCCGGCGGAATCGCCGACGACGATGATGCGTTCGGGCGCGTATCCGTCCGCCAGCAGCCGGTCGTACGCCTCGACGGCGTCGTCGAGGGCCGCGGGGAACGGATGCGTCGGAGCGAGCCGGTAGTCGAGCGAAACTACGTCCGTCCCGCACGAGATCCGGTGGTAGCGGATCGCCGAGCGCCGGTACATGTCGCTGTAGCCGGAGACGAAGGCACCGCCGTGAAGCTGCAGGATCGCGTTCGGGCTCAGTCCCCGTTTCGAGGACACGCGTTCCATGCGGGCGTGCGAAAGTCCGATCCACTCCGCCTTCAGGTCCTTCGGCCAGCGGAAGTCCTCCGACACTTCGGTCGTGAAGAGTTTCCCGAGGTTCAGGGGACCGTGGTCGGCGAAGTTCGGAAGCAGTCTACCGAGCTTGAGGAGCTGCTTGGCGAGGCTCCCGCGGATCGTCTTCTTGTTCACGTTCAGATAGAGCATCGTGATCCCCTCCAGGCAACAGTATACCATGAAGCGGAGGATTGCGTCGACGGCCTCGAAGAAATTGTGAAAAATGCGTGCAGCGCCCGCGAATCGTTATATAATATTCATGATATGCCTTCCCCCGCAGCCCAGTCTCCGCCCTGAAAGGATGATCCGGTCTTGAACAAGAAAATGATCCTCCCGCTCCTCTTCATGTTCCTGCCGATGCTGTTCGCGGCCATCGGCGGCGCCGACATCTCGTTCTCCCGGATCGTTGTCGATTCCTACGACGCCGTCGTCACGATCGACGAGAACGGCGACATGTCCGTCGTCGAGACCTGGAACATCGACTATCCGTCCGCCGACTACTGGGTCCGCTTCCGCGACATCGCCTACGACAAGTACGCGGACGGATACCCCCTCTACGAATCGGCCCATAACGTCGCCGACTTCGACGAGACCGCGGCGTCGGTGCGCGTTCTCAAGGACGGCGTCGACATCACCGATTCGGTCCGCGCCGGCTACTCCTGGGAGTACGACATGGACGAGCAGGGATTCTTCGTGGACTGCTACCCGACGCGTACCTACTGCGAGTCGATCTTTACCGAGATGGACGACCACTCGCAGTCTCTCGGGAACGTGACCTTCGTCTACGAATACAAGATCCTCGGCGCGATCACCGAGTATTCCGACATCTCCGAACTCAACTGGCGGCTTTTCGAGTACGCCGAGGGCAAGGTCAAGGACGTCACGATCGAGGTCAACCTGCCTGCCAACCTCCACTCCGCCGACGACATCTACGTCTGGGGCCACAGCCCCGCCTCCGGCACGATCTCGATCGAATCGTCGTCGCGCATCGCGATGACGCTCCAGAACGTCGGGAAGGACGAGTTCGTCGAGTTCCGCATCCTCGCCCCGACCGACCTGTTCCCGAACGTCGACGGAGCCAACATCGTGATCAACCCGACGATGAACCTCGCGTCCCTCACGGCCTACGAGCAGGATCTCGCCGCGGAATACAACCTCCGCGTCACGGTCGCCCAGATCGTCCTCTACGCCGCGATCGCATCCGCGATGGCGATGGTCCTGATCACGATCTACGTCTACCGCAAGTACGACAAGGAATATGAGCCGAGATTCCAGCACGAGTTCTACCGCGAGCTTCCGGGAGACGAGTCGCCGGCGGAGGTCAGCTATCTCTACTACATGCGGAAGATCAACGACGAGGACGTCACCGCGACGCTCCTCGACCTGATCCGCCGCAAGTTCGTCACGATCGACTATGCCGGTCAGGACATGACCGACGACGACGCGGACTTCCGTCTCTCGCGCGTCGACAGCGCGAACCGTTCGAGCCTCCTGCCGCACGAGCAGCAGGTGCTCCACTGGTTCTTCGACGTGATCGGCGGCGGCAGTTCCGTCACCACCAAGCAGATCGAGAACTTCGGCAAGCAGATCAAGAACGCCGAGCGCTTCCAGACCGAGGCGAAGACGTTCATGCGGCTCGCCAAGCAGGCGGGTGAGAAGCGCGACTACTTCGAGAAGAGCCTCGCCGCCGACAAAGGCAAGGCCTACGCCTTCGCCCTCATCCCCGGCGTCGTCCTCGTCGGCGCCTTCCTCACCGGCGCGGCGCTCACGCTCGACAACACGATCGCCATGGTCGTCTCCGGCCTCGCCGCCGTCGCCTATCTCGTCTACGTCGCGACGATCAAGAAACGCTCCGTGAACGGCAACGAATCCTTCGCGATGTGGAAGGCGTTCCGCAACTTCCTCGTCGGTTTCGGGAACATGAAGGACTATCCGATCCCGGGCGTCACCGTCTGGGAGCACTACCTCGTCTACGCGACCTCGCTCAAATGCGCCGACAAGGTCATGGATCAGCTCCGCGTCAAGCTCCCGCTCGACGAGGCGACGGCATCGCAGTCGACCTACATGGGTCTCGGCTACGGGCGCCGCGGGTTCTATTACGGCTACGCGTTCGGGCGCTTCCAGCGCTCCTACCAGACCGCCCGCACCAATGTCCAGCAGACCATCGTCGCCTACAACGCGCAGAAGGCCGGCGGCTCCGGCCACGGCGGCGGCTTCGGCGGCGGCAGTTCGTTCGGCGGCGGCGGAGGCGGCGGCAGAAGCCGCTAGTCCCCGCTTTCCATCCAGGGTTTTCCGCATTAAAAAAATAGAGATTCCACAGGAGGTCAACAACCATGTTATTCGCATCCATCGAAGGCACGATCACGCTCATCGTCATCCTGGCCGTCGTCGCCCTCATCGTCTTCTGGGTCATCGGCGTCTACAACACGCTCGTCTCCCTCCGCAACAAGGTCAGAAACGGCTGGAGCCAGATCGACGTCCAGCTGAAGCGCCGCTTCGACCTGATCCCCAACCTGGTCGAGACCGTCAAGGGCTACGCCACCCACGAGAAGGACATCTGGGAGCAGTTCGGGAAGGCCCGCGGGCTCTACCAGCAGGCCGCCCAGACGGGCGACGTCGCCAAGGCGGCGGAGGCCGAGAAGGGCCTCGCCGGCGCGCTGTCGCGCCTGATGGTCGTCTCCGAGGCGTACCCGGAACTGAAGGCCAACGAGAACTTCAAGGAAATGATGGTCCAGCTGAAGGACACCGAGGACAAGATCATGTTCAACCGCCAGTTCTACAACGACACGGCGATGGGCTACAACAACAAGATCGAAATGTTCCCCGGCAACATCGTCGCGAAGCTGTTCAAGTTCGAAATCGCGAAATTCTTCGAGATCACCGCGGAAGCGGAACGCGAGGCCGTCAAGGTCAAGTTCTGAAGAATCCGGAATCCGGCGGCGAAGGCATGGACGGAGCCGCCTTGCGGTTCCCGCCCATGCCTTTTCGCTATCCGCGTCCAGAGAGAAGGGAGACCCGATGTTTCTGTTCGACGAACGCTACGCCACCTTCGAGATGTTCTCGCTCTCGCACCTTGTCCCCGTCGTGATGACGATCGCGGCGGTCGTCCTGATCGCCGTCTTCCGGCGCCGTCTTTCGGCGATGCCCCGCTTCGACCGGAACTTCCGGATCGTCCTCGCGGTCACGACGGTCACTCTCGAACTCGTCTTCAACTTCTGGGCGATCGTCCGCGGCGGCGGGTGGAGCGTCTTCCTGCCGTTCGGCCTCTGCACCCTGTCGATGTACCTGACCGCGATCGCACTCCTTTCGCGTTCCGACCGGCTCGCGAAGGTGATTTATCCCTGGGCCGTCAGCGGCGCGTTGCTGTCGCTGCTCGTCGCCGACGTCGCCTACGACTTCCCGCACTTCCGGTATTTCCATTATTTCGGGAATCATGCGATGTTTCTCGTCGCCAACGTCTACATGCAGGCGACGGCGAAGACGCGCTTCTCCTACCGCGACCTTCTGCGTTCGTCGGGGATCCTGCTGATGATCGCCGTGCCGATGTATTTCCTGAACCGGGCGTGGGGCACGAACCACATGTTCCTCGCCGAACTGCCGCACGAGGTCGACTTCCTGTTTTACTGGATCGGTTCGCCCGGATGGGTGTTTCTCTTCGGCTTTGCGATCTTCATCCTCTTCCATCTCGTCAGCCTTCCCTTCCTGATCCGTGGGAAGGGTCGCGTTCCGGCATAGGAAGGCCCATGAAAAATCCCGTCAAGCCCCGATTCGGGGGTTGACGGGATTTTCACATGATCCGGCGCTATTCGATCCGGTCGCCCGCGACGAGGGCGTCTCTGATCGCGAGCAGGATGACCTTCGAGGAGTAGGTGGCGCCGGCGATCGCGTCCACGGCGAGCGAGTTTTCGGCGATGACGGCGTCGACGACGGCTTCTCCGTCGGCGCCCTGACCGTTCACGTGTTCGACGATCTCGACGGTCGCGATCGCATGGTCGACGACCGTCACCCGCACGGTGGCGGAGACGGGAAGACGCGTGTAGGAACCTTCGTAGACGCCGTCCTCGACGGCGGCGAGGTCGACATCCTCGATTTCCGTGGCCACGAGGTCGGAGAGTCCCCGTTCCATCCATCGGAAGACGAGCGCGCCGGCGATGAAGAGGACGGCGAGGGTTCCAAGCGAGATGAGAATCCGCTTCAGGAGACGATGCATGTCAGCGGGTCGCCTCCTCGATCTTGGTGAGCGCACGCATCGCCGCATTGACCTGTTCGTCCCGGCGGCGGCTCCGGACATGGACGATCGCGGTGCCGAAGACGTCCGGATGGAAGCGCGACAGCGCGGCGACGGCCTGGTTCACGGTCCGGGTCCCGCCGAGCCAGTCCGCCTTGAAGAACTGGGTCGCGAGGACGCCGAGACGGACGCCTTCCTTGAACTGCGCGCGCGCAAGGTACTGTTGGACGGGAATGGGGAGGGAGAATCCGTGGACGGGCGTGCCGAGGATCACGAGGTCGTAATCCTGCGCCGGCGGAAGGCCGCGGAGCGATCTGGCATTTCCGACGACGTCGGCCTTCAGGCGGATGAAAGCGACGTCGAGACCGTCGCCGGCGAGGATGTCGCGGGCGCGTTCGCAGACGCCGAGGGTGTTGCCCGTTTCGGAATAGAAAATGATGCCGATCTTCATGGGAACCTCCGGAAGGCATGACGCCGACCAACTTCATTATACCACCTGGCATCGCCGCGGGATCCCCTGCAAATGCAATAAGAACCGACCGTTCACGGATGCGGGCGACCGCCGTCGGCAGCTCGCCGCAACGCCCGTTCAAAGAGCGAAAAAACAGTATTGTGTTTTACACAGTACTATGATATGATGGAAGACAGGACGCCCGTCGCATGCGAACGGGCGACGGAAGCGGAAGAAGGACGGAGTCCCCCATGAAGGAACTGTTGCTGTCGCGGAAAGCAAGATTCGTCAAATACGTCGTCGCGTGCCTGATGTTCATCGTCGGGGACGTCCTTCAGGCGCTCATCATGGCGATGATCTTCCAGACGATCGAAGTCGGAACGATGGAATACTTCTGGATCACCGTCGCCGCCGCGATCGGGTACGTCGTCGTTTCCGCCGGCTTCTTCCTCGGCTCGAGGATGATGCGGATCGCCTTCATGAGGGACACCCTGATCGACATCCGCGTCCGCGCCTTCGACCGGATCCTGAACATGAACTACAAGGGCTTCAACAGGCAGTCGCGCGAAGTCTACGTCTCGAACCTCTCGAACGACATCAACACGATCGAGAACAGCTTCTTCCTGTCGCTCCTGAACTTCATCCTCACGTGCGGATCGTACGTCGTCATGCTGACGATCCTGTTCTTCGTCGACTGGCGCATCGGTCTCATGGTCTTCGCCGTCTCGCTCGTCGTGCTTGGCATCGCGAAGGCGTTCGAACGGCGGACGATCGCGCTGGAAAAAGAGAAGTCCACCGAGAACGAGCGCTTCACGGTCGCCGTCGCGAACACCTTCAGCGGTCTCGAGATCCTGAAGTTGAACAACATCGAGAGGAAGTTCCTCTCCCGCGCCAAGGAACAGGTGGCGCGGCTTGAGGGGAGCAAGCGGAAATACAGCCTCTACACCGCGGTCCAGCGCCATCTGAACGAGGCGATCGGGTCGATCGTCATGTTCGGCCTGCTCATCTACCTGATGTACAGCCCCGGCGAACCGATCGGATTCGGGAAGGTGGTGCTCGTCATCCAGCTTGCGAGTTCGTGCGTCTTCCCGCTGATGCGGATGCTTCCGCTCCTGAACGTCATCAAGGGGTCCGACGCGATCTATCGGAAGATCACGACCGCATCGCCGGACGATGCGGAATCGGACGCCAGAGTCGTCCCCTATCGCTTCGAAAGGGACATCGCCGTCCGGGCACTGCAGTTCGAGTACGAGCAGAAACCGGTCTTCCGATACCTCGACTTCCGGATCGAGAAGGGGAAGAAGTATCTGATCAAGGGACCGAGTGGGTCCGGCAAAACCACCCTTCTGAAACTGCTGTCGATGGCCTACGACGACTATCGGGGCACCATCGCGATCGACGGCGTCGACTTGAGGACGATCCGGACGAAGGCGTACAGCGAGAACGTGTCGTTCATCTACCAGGACGTCTTCCTCTTCGAGGCGTCCGTCAGAGACAACATCGCGCTCTTCAAGGATACCCCCGCAGAGCATGTCCTCGAAGTCGCTGAAAAGGCCGGACTCGGGGATTTCATCCGATCGCAACCGCATGGGATCGACGAGCCGATCGCGGAAAACGGCAAGAACCTTTCGGGCGGCGAGCGCCAGCGCATCTCGATCGCGCGCGCCCTGTGCAAGAATGCCGAGATCCTCTTTTCCGACGAGGCGACGGCATCGCTGAACGACGAACTCGGACGCGCCGTCGAGGAGACGATCCTCTCGCTCTCGGCGACCGTGATCGCGATCAGCCACAAGTACTTCCCCGGCGTCAGCGAACGCTACGACCGCGTTCTGGAACTGAAGGACGGCTATGTGAACGAGTATTCCGCCGTCGACTATTTCGCGGAGGTGACCGTCGATGAAACGGCGAATTAGGTATTTCGACCGGTTTCCGCTGGTCATGATTCCGATCGTCGCGAACGCCGTCCTGGCGTTCTGCATGTCGTTTGCGATGAAGGCGACGATCGACGCCGCGCTGATCCAGGACTGGACGCTCTTCTGGGACGAAGCCGTCCGGATGATCGTCTTCGTGGCGCTCCTGCTGCCGGTGAACCTTCTGACCGCCTACGCCAAGGCGTCGTTCTACCGTTACGTCGCGTTGAGGATGAAGACCGACTATGTCGAAGCCGTCTTCGGGAAGAGCATCGACGAGTTCCAGAAGGAGAACAACGCCGCGTACGTGTCGGCGCTCACGAACGACTTCGCGATCATCGAGACCGATTTCGTCGAGCAGATCGTCGCGATCGCGGAAGGTGTCGTCAACTTCGCCACCGCGATCGTCATCTTTTCGCTCATCAGCCCGCTCGTCCTCCTCGTCGGCGCCGCCATGATGGTCATGAACGCGCTCATCTCGTCGCTCATCGAGCGCCCCGTGAAGAAGCACAACGACGAGCGGAGCAAGCTCTTCGCCGGCTACAACGGCTTCGTGAAGGAAGTCCTCTCCGCCTTCGGCATCGTCAAGAACAACGGCCTCGAGGAACGCGTCCGGACCCAGTTCCGCGACAAAAGCCGTTCCGTCCAGGAGAAACGCTTCGTCATCGACCGCCTCATGAGCTACGTCTACGTCGGCCAGACCGCGACCACCAATCTCGTCATCATCGGTCTGCTTCTGATGATGGCGCGGCTGTCGATGGCGGGATCGCTCGCCTTTTCCGGCGTCGTGGTCGTCGTGAACAACATCGGCCTCCTGATCGGACCGATCTTCACCGTGTCCGAGGCGTTCCCCCGCATCCGCTCCGTGAAGGCGATCTTCCAGAGGATCGACGAATCGCTCCGTTCGCGGGACCGGCATCCGGAAACGCTTCGGCTCACCCACTTCGAACGCTCGATCCGATTCCGGGACGTCGCGATCGCATACGACGACAACCTCGTCCTCAAGGACATCGACCTGACCTTCGAGAAAGGCCGCAAGTATCTCGTGGTCGGTCCGTCGGGCGGAGGCAAGTCGACCTTCCTGCGCCTGCTCCGGAAGTACTTCGATCCGACCGAGGGGACGATCGAGATCGACGGCCTGCCGCTCAGCGACGTGCGCAAGGAGGATTATTACGCGCGCATCGCCAACATCGAGCAGACGGTCTTTCTCTTTGAGGACACGCTCAAAAACAACCTCACCCTCTTCAAGGAACATACGGAAGCCGAGATCGCCGAAGCGGTCGCGAAGGCCGGTCTCACGGAGTTCGTCGGAAGCAATCCCGAGGGACTCGACTACATGATCTACGACAACGGCAAGAACGTCTCCGGCGGCGAGAAGAGCCGGATCGCGATCGCGCGCGGCCTTCTGAACCATGCCGACGTGATCATGCTCGACGAGGCCTTCGCATCGCTCGACCGCGATCGCGCCAGGGAGATCGAATCCACGCTCCTCGCCCTCGACGGGGTCACCGTGATCAACGTCAGCCATGTCGTCATCGAAGAGAACAGGAAACGCTACGACGGCGTCGTGGTGGTCAAGAATCATGGCGCCCGCTTCGCCGCATGACGGGACCCGACCCCGACCCGACGGCATCGTGAAAGGAGCCATTCCCATGGATCATCCGTCCCCCGCATGGACTCAGCGGCTTCTCGCCTGGTACCGTGAGGCGAAGCGTCCGCTCCCCTGGCGCGACGCCCCTGATCCCTATCGCGTCTGGATCTCCGAAATCATGGGCCAGCAGACCCGCATGGAGGTCCTGATCCCGTACTTCGAACGGTTCGTCGACCGCCTGCCGACGCTATCCGATCTGGCTGCCGTCCCGGACGACGAACTCCTCAAACTCTGGGAGGGACTCGGGTACTATCGCCGCGCTGCGCTTCTAAAGAAAGCGGCGATCGCGGTGATGGAACACCATGGCGGCGTCATCCCCAACAACCGGGAGGACCTGCTCGCCCTGCCGGGAGTCGGCGCCTACACCGCCGGCGCGATCCTCTCGATCGCGTTCGGCGTCTTCGAGCCGGCCGTCGACGGCAACGTCCGCCGCGTCCTGTCGCGCGCCTTCGGAATCGATGCGGACCCCGGTTCCGCGGACGGGAAGGCGAGCTTCGACCGTCTCGTCCGCGAACTCGCCCCCGCCGGACATCCCGGCGACTACGTCCAGGCGCTGATGGAACTGGGTGCGCTCGTGTGCCTGCCGAACGGCGCGCCGAAATGCGAAACCTGTCCGGTGAAGGACGAATGCGTCGCCCGCCGCGAAAACCTCATCGACGCGCTGCCGCGACGCGCGGCGAAGAAGGAACGCCGGATCGAGGAGTGGACCGTCGTCGTCCTCCGCACCGGGGACGGATCCGTCGTCCTCCGCAGGCGTCCCGCCGGCGGACTGCTCGGCGGGATGTGGGGATTGCCGAGCTACCCCGGCACGCTCACCCCCGCGGCGACGACCGCGATCCTTCTTTCGGAGGGCGTCCGGGTCGACGACGTCGAACCGCTGGCAGCGCGCACCCACGTCTTCACCCATGTCGAATGGCGGATGACGGGGTATCGCGCGACAGCGTCGCAGCCCGTTCCGGAAACGTTCGGAAACGCACGATCGACCGCCGTGATCGCCGCCGAGGATGCGATCCCGTCGGCCTACAGGGGATGGATCGAGGAACTCGACGGCGCTTCGTCGAAATCGAACATCATGTCAAAACGGAAGAGGAACTGACATGGAAAGACTGAAATCGACGCTTTCGCGTTTTCCGAAGGCGCGCATCCTCGACGTCGGTACCGGCGTCGGAAACTTCATCCCGCTTCTGGCAGAGACCGCTGGCGACTTTACGTCCATTCTCGGCATCGATCAGAGCGAGAACGCCGTCGCCGCCGCCCGCAGGAATTTTCCGGACGATCCGCGGATCCGCTTCGAGCGGATGGAAGCCGCGGCGATGACGTTTCCGGACGCCGCCTTCGACGTCGTCGCCCTGTCCAATACGCTCCACCACCTCCAAGATCCGGTCCCCGTCTTCCGCGCGATGGAGCGTGTCCTCGCGCCGCAAGGAATCCTCCTGATCAACGAGATGGTCTCCGACGGCCTCGACGACCGGCAGGTCAGCCATCGCGAACTGCATCACTTCGCCGCCGCCGTCGACACCGTCCTCGGGATCCATCATGAGGAAACTTACACGCGCGTGCGAATCGCCGAGGTTCTCGCGCGGATATCCACCCTCGCCGTCGTCGACGCCTGGGACGGCGTCTTTCCCGAGGGGCCGGAACCATCCGCGGAGGAGGTCGAGCAGACGGCCGCCACCGTCGACCGCCTGCTCGCCAGGATCAAGGACGAAAACGTCCGGGAATCGCTCAGGGAACGGGGCGAAACCGTCAAGGCCTACGTGCGGGCGCATGGGTTCGCCGGGGTGACGCAGCGCTTCACGGTCCTGTCAAGACGCCCCTGACCCATCCGCATACGAAAAAAGGACGTTCCGTGAGGAGCGTCCTTGTCGCATTCCGGAGATTCAGGCTTTCTTCCGCGCGATCCTGGTGATCAGTTCGGCGATACCGAGGGTGACCGCGGAGCCGCCGACGGCGACCGCCGACAGGATCAGCAAATACAGCCAGTAGCGGTCGGCGATGAGGTAGTTGAAGGGGTTTCCCCAGCCGTGTTCCAGGGTCATGAAGTCGGTCGCGCCCTGTAGCAGCTTGTTCATCGCGACGGCGAACGCCGCGGTCGCGAACAGCACCGCGGCCGCCTTTCCGATATCGCGGAGGCGCGGACGGTAGAAGCCCGACAGGACCATGTAGAGCGGCACGAAGAGCAGCGTTCCGTGATAGCAGAAGGATTGGAAGGGCATGATGTTGTCGGGAACGAAACGCCAGTCCGGCAGATTCCCGAGAATCCCGGCGAAGTCCGGGACGACGAGGAGGATCGAGGTCACGAGAAGCGTGACCGCGAACGCGAACGGCTTGACGAATTCGGCGAGCTTCTTGTGTCGCGAGACGATCGCCGGATAGGCGTAGAGCGCCATCGAACAGATGTGAAACGGCAGCATGTAGGCCGAGTAGGCGCCGAAGGCGGTATAGTCGGGGCTGTTGAAGATGTAGATCGTCTTCACCGCTTCCCAGACCCAGATGAAGATCGAGGCCGCGAGGATGACCTTGCGGTCGAACGACTCGCCGTAGCCCTTCTTCTTGCGGAGGACGAGCAGGATGACGAGCAGGACGGCGATCGACGGCAACAGCCAGGCGAGCCCGAGAAGGTGTTTCGAACCGAAGTTTCCCATGATGGATCCCCTTTCGCTTGCATGAATCCATCATACCACCATCACGAAAAATGTCAAGCCCAAGCTTGTGCGGGACTTAGTCCCGAAGCCTTGAAGGCGGTCTTCGTCTCTGCTATAATAAGGCTGGCGGGAAAGACGTCCCGTCTTCCCTCCGGAAAGGATCGCCATGAAACAGCCGCTCCGTCGCGTCCTGCTCTCGGTCGTCCTGCTCGCCGTCCTGCTGGCGAGCGCCATCGTCCCGGTCTACATCCTGCTCGGCATCTCCAACCGCTGGTTTCTGTTCATACCCTACGCGCTTGGCGCCGTCGCGCTCGTGATCCTGCTTGCGCGTACGGACCGTTCCATCGTCCCGACGACGGACACCCGTTCCGCGGCGGGATTCGTCACGTCCCATCTCGTGCTGTTCGGCTGCGGTACGCTCCATGTCTTCCTGCTCGCGGCGAAATGGCTCGGAACCGCGGGCGGCGACGCACGGCCGGAAGCGGCCGCCCTCGGCTTTGCCGCGATCGCCCTCGGCAAGTACTTCTCGATGCGCCATCCGGTCCTCGCGCGCCGGCCGCTCTGGTTCGAGGCGACCGTGGACGCGATAGCGATCGCGACGCTGTTCCTCGCGGCGTTCTTCGTCCTGATCGCCTGAATCGCGGGTTCGGGGTTTCCATTCCCCCGCCGCAGTGATATAATGATTCTGAAATTCGTCCGCCGACTCCGGCGGGCAGCCTTCTTTGCACGGAGGGATCCGCATGAACAGCTACTTCCGCATCGACGTGAACCTGCTTTCGGCAGTGATGCTGATCGCCATCCTCTTCATCGCCTACGGCCGGCTCGATCGCAAGGACCGCCTCAACCGCGCGTTCCTCTACACGTCCCTGATCGTCATCATGCAGCTCGTGACCGAGGCGATGACCTGCGTCCTGAACGGCATGGCCGGCGACTGGGTGCGCCCCGCCGCGCTCTTTCTGCATGCGGTCCTCTTCCTCGCCGCCCCACTTCTGACGGCCTCGTGGTTCCGTCTGTCCCGACTTGTGAGCGGGATACCCGTGCATGCCGGGAAGGCGGTCATCGTCCTCTTCCTGATGCCGCTTCTCATCTCCGTCACGCTGTCCGTCGCCTCCGTCTTCACCGGCGTCTACTTCGACATCGGCGAGGGCAACGTCTATGTCCGCGGTCCGCTGTTCTTCCTGTCGGCGATGATGACCTATTTCTACCTCATCGCCACTCTCGTCCGGATCCTTGCCGAACGCCGCCACTACATCCGCGAGGATTTTTCGCTCATGATCGCGGCGACGGTCATTCCGATGCTCGGCGGCGTCCTCCAGTCCGTCTTCTACGGCGTCCTGCTCATGTGGAGCAGCGTCGCCTTTTCCCTGATCGTCGTCTTCATCTTCCTCGAACAGCGCTTCATCCGCGTCGACCGGCTGACCGGCGCGCGGACGCGCGATTCGTTCGACTACCACATCCGCCGCCGCGTGATCCGTCCCGAACCGTTCGGTCTCGTCTACCTCGACCTCGACGGCCTCAAGACGATCAACGACAACTTCGGACATGCGGAGGGCGATGCCGCCCTCCGGACGGTCGCGAACACGATTCAGGATGCGATCGGAAAGGACGACTACCTCGTCCGCCTGGGGGGCGACGAATTCCTCGGTTTCGTCGACAACGTCGACATGGCGGGCCTGATCACCCTCGTCGAACAGGGAAAGAAGGCGCTCGAACGGTACAACGCCACCTCCGGCAAGCCGTATCGGATCGACGTGAGCGTCGGCTGCGCCCTCTATGACGATCCCCGCGTCAACATCGAGGACTTCATCCGCCGCGTCGACCACCTCATGTATCTTGACAAGCAGAAGAAACAGGCGGCGGAACCGGCTCCGCGCCGGAACGGAGACTAGCCATGGCGATCACGATCCGCCCCCTGACCCCCGCCGACGGAGAAATGTTCTGCGCCCTCTTCGACGACATGGATTTCGCGCATGCCCGCGAATGGAAGACTTGTTACTGCCGCTTCTATCAGACGTCCTGCGACATGGGCGCCTGGATCGCGCGTTCGGGCGAAACGAATCGCGCCGACGCCCTCGCGGCGATCGCCGCGGGAACGATGCACGGTTATCTCGCCGTCGAGGACGGGCGCTGCGTCGGCTGGGTGAATGCCGGCGATGCGCTCTCCTACCCCCGTCTTTCCGGCTATCTTTCGCCTTACGTCGGCACGCGGCGGATCGGACTGACGATCTGCTTCGTGATCGCGCCGACGCACCGCAACCGGGGACTCGCCCGCGCCCTTCTGCAGGCGGCGCTCGCGGGATTCGCGGATGCCGGCTGCGACGCCGCGATCGCGCTTCCCGTCGACGTCCCGATGGCGGACGAACGCCGCTATCGCGGGACCATGAACATGTATCGCGAAGCCGGATACGTCGAGGACGAGCGCCACGACAACGTCGTCGTGATGCGGAAGGACCTGCGATGAGCATCGGATCGAACCACCGCGGCGGTTCCGCGCGGAAGGCTTCGTTTGCGATCCTCACCGTCCTTTACGTCGCGTCCTTCGGCACCGGAGCCGCCGTCTTCTTCCTCGTTCCCGGCGATCCGATCGTCCGCGCGCTATGGGCCGACGTCGCGATGACGGTGCTCGTCTATCTCGCCTCGATCCCGCTCGCGAACGCCTCCGTCTACGATCCCTACTGGAGCGTCGTGCCTCCCTATCTGCTCATCCTCGCCGCGATCGACGCCGGCTCGGTCGGGCCGGAAATCGCGATGCTGTTCTTCGCGCTTGCGGCGTGGTCGATCCGGCTCACCTGGAACTGGGCGTCGCTCTGGACCGACTTCTCCGAACAGGACTGGCGCTACGACATGCTCAGGCGACGGACGAAGAAGTTCTGGCCGCTCGTCAGTTTCCTCGGCGTCATGCTCTTCCCGACCCTGATCGTCTTCGCGCAGCTCGTCGGCGCGATCCGTCTCGCCTATGCGGACGGAAGCCCGGCCCTCGCGTACGGAGGCGCCTCGATCGTGCTCCTCGGCGCGTTCCTGCAATGGCTCGCCGACCGCCAGATGGCGTCCTTCAGAAAGAAGAATGCCGGGCGGAGGGAATGCATCGAGGAGGGCCTCTGGCGCTATTCCCGCCATCCGAACTATTTCGGCGAGGTACTCGTCTGGTGGGGCGTCTTCCTCGCCTCCTCCGGAACCGTCGTCCCCTATTCCCTGCATCTGGCGGCTCCCGTCGCGATGACCTGCATGTTCCTGTTCCTGAGCATTCCGATGATGGAGCGGAAGATCCTGGCGACGCGTCCGGCATACGCCGTGTACAAGCGCCGCGTGTCGACCCTCGTTCCGTTCTTCCGAAGACCGGAACCGGAGCCCGAGGCGGAACGAACCGAATGATCCATGCCGGCCGTGCGCGGCCGGCTTTTTTCCGCTTGCGTTTCCTCCCAGCCGGTGATATGATGGGGGAGACGATTTGAACATCAAACCAACACCCCGGAGGCTCCCATGAGAAGATTCAGCGGCGTCGTCGTCCTCGCCGTCACCGTCCTGTCGTTCATCCTGTCCACCTTCGTCCTGTTCACGCCGGCCCCGTCGGCCGACGCCGCGGGCTTCTCCGCCGTCCAGGCCGCCGCCCACATCGCCGAAATCTCGCGCGAACCGCATTCGGTCTTCGATCCCGAGGCGCACGAGACCGTCCGGCAGTATCTCAAGGACGCGTTCTCCGAATATGTCGGCGCCGCGAACGTGACGGAGATGGACTACGCCGCTGCCGTCGTCGATCCCGACATCGACTACGACATCCGGAACCTGCTCGCGGTGATCCCGGGCGCCTCGCCCAAGGGGATCCTGATCGTCGCCCACTACGACTCCCGCGGCCACATCGGCCGGACAGGCGAACTCGGCCGTTCCTACGGGGCAGCCGACGACGGCTACGGACTCGCCGTCCTGCTCGAGATCGCGCGCCTCTACGGCGAGCGTTCGCTTGAGAACACGATCTATCTGCTCGCCACCGACGGCGAGGAGACCGGCCTCTACGGCGCCCACATGGCGGCGCAGGAGGCCTTCATGGACGACGTCAACTTCGTCGTCAACGTCGAAGCCCGCGGTGTCGACGGCGCCGCCTACATGTTCGAGACGAGCGGCGACAACGCCGCCCTGATCGACTTCTACCGAGCCGCCGAACTGCCGGTGACCTATTCGATCGCGACCGCGGTCTACTCGGTGATGCCGAACTACACCGACTTCACCGAATTCCTCGCGATCGACAAGACCGGGATCAACTTCGCCGTTCTCAAGGGACTGACCTATTACCATACCCCGCACGACGAGTACATCAACATCGACCTGTCATCGATCCAGCACTACGGCAGCCAGATCGTGCCCGTCGTCGAAGCCTTCGTGACCGATGCCCGCTACGCCGACCCCGACGCGCTCGCCTCCGACCAGAACGCCGTCTTCTTCACGATCCTGCCGGGCTGGCTCGTCAGCTATACGGAGACCGCCGGCCTCGTGATGACGATCGTCGGCTTCCTTCTCTTCGCGCTGCTCGTCTTCGTCTTCGCGCGCAAGCAGGCCGCAAGGCCGATCGTCGTCCTCAGGCATGCCGGATACACGCTCGCGCTGGTCGTGATCGCCGGCATCGTCGGACTCCTCCTCGGCAAGGTCATCGCCTTCTTCGGGAAGGTCCCGTACTCGCTCACCTATACGCGCATGGAGGGAACCGAACTCCCGACCGCGATCATCATGGCCGGATGCCTCGCCGACCTCTACCTCCTGCTCCGTCGCTTCGTGAAGAACGAAGATCACGTCGCCGCGATGCTCGGCGGGATCCTCGTGAACCTGGTGCTCGCGCTCGCCACCGGCCTGACCCTCTCCGGCGCGTCCTTCCTGTTCTTCGTCCCCGCTGCGATCGGCCTCCTTTCGCTGTTGGTCCACGCGTTCGTGAAGAACCCGATCGTCCGTCACGTCGCCCTCGGGCAGAACATCCTCTGGAACATGCTTCTGATCGTTCCGCTGCTCTATTCGCTGTTCCTCGCCCTGACCGTCGGGGGACTGCCCGCCCTACTCGTCATCCTCGTCATCGACGCATCCGTCTGGCTGCCGTCGACGCGGATCCTCGTCACCGCGTAATCATTCTGAATCAATGGAAAAGGAGCCCGCTTCCGATCTCTCGGAAACGGGCTCCTTTGTTTTCATCGATGTTTTTCGATGAACCGGGCGACGGCGCCGTCCAGCCGTTTCTGGGTGGTGGCGATCGCCGCCGTGAGGGAAACCTCGGAACCGGACAAAGCGATCGCCTCGACGAGTCCCGGGGGATACTCGCAGGGCAGCAGTCCGGTGATCCGCCCGGCGAACGCGATGCACGGTACGCCGCAAGCGAGGGCACGCCGCGCGACCCCCTCCACCGCCTTGCCGGCAAGACTCTGGCGGTCGAGTCGGCCTTCACCGGTAAAGACGAAGGCCGCCCCCCGGACCGCCTCGTCGAAGTCGAGCATGTCGAGGACGGTGTCGATCCCGCGTTCGATCTCGGCGTCGAGGAACAGTCGGAGCGCGACCGTCGCGCCGCCCGCGGCACCCGCCCCGGGGAATCCGCAATCGAAGTCGAAACGTTCCGCGAGGAACGTCGAATAGGCGGACAGTTCGGAATCAAGAAGGGCGATCATGGCGTCGTCCGCGCCCTTCTGCCGGGCGTAGACGCAAGCTGCGCCGGCGGGACCCGAGAGCGGGTTCGTGACGTCGCAGGCGATCCGGACGGGGATCCCCCTGAGCTTTTCGGGGATGCCGGAGCGGTCGATCTCCGCGATCGCGGAAAGCGTCCGTCCGACGGGGACGAAGGCGTTACCCTCGCGATCGAGGAAACGGACGCCGAGGGCCGAGGCGAGGCCGCAGCCGGCGTCGTTGGTGGAACTTCCGCCGAGTCCGACGACGATCTGGCGCACGCCGCGTTCGACGGCGGCACGGATCAGCGTGCCGACGCCTTGCGTGGTCGCGGTCGAGGGATCGGGACGTTCTCCCGCCAGATGCAGGCCGGCGGCCGCGGCGAGTTCGACCACGGCGGTGCCGTCAGGCAGAAGCGCGTAATACGAGGGGAAGGAAACGCCATGCGGATTCTCGGCTTCGACGACGACCTTGACGCCGCCGTAGCGCGACAGAAAGCAGTCCGCGAAGCCTTCGCCGCCGTCGGAGACCGGCATCGTCACGACGTCGGCGGCAGGGGCGGCGGAAAGGATCGAGCGCATCATCATCGTCGCGACCTCGGCCGCGGGATAGCTGCCCTTGAAGGAGGCGGGAGCGACGACGATTTTCATCGTCCCTGCATCCGTTCGCGGAGCGTCGGCGCGGAAGCGTTGTGGCCGAGCATGATCGTCTTCCGGACCCAGAGCGGGGGAAGGCCGACGGGATTCTCGGCGATCGTCTCGATCGCCTCGCGATGGCGTTCGACGAACGCCGCCTCGCGTTCCGAACAGGCCTTCTGGAAGGCCCTGAGTTCGGCCGCGGACGCCTTCTTGGCGCACAGCCGTTCGTCGCCTTCGATGAAGGACGCCTGGATCCCGCGGAGTTCGTCGAGATACTCGGCGACGTCGATCCTGCCGGCGTAGATCGCCCGCACGAGGTATTCGCGGTCGAGCCAGTAGCCGAGCGATTCCTCGGGGGATGCGAAGACCGGCGGGATCGCGTTCATCCCGTAGGTCGGCTTGAAGAGCGAAAGGCAGGGTGTCGAGCAGCCGGTGATCCAGGTCGTCGCGAAGGATCCGCGGACGGCGTGGACGAAGCTGCCGGTGGTATGGTCGCCGAGCGGACTCTTGTGCATGCAGAGGCTCCCGACGCTGCCGCGCTCATAGAGCGTCCCGGAATCGGCGGGCAGGTGGGTGCGGAGCGCCTCCATCATGTCGGATGCCGTGAAGGGTGTCTTCCCAAGGTGCGAAGACGCCTGGCAGGCGCGTTTTCGCGCCTTTGCGAAGAAGGTGTAGACCGGTTCGCGCCGCCGCTTCGCGAATGCGCCGAGGTCCGGACGCGAAGAAGCGACGAAGGGACCGTCGTGCGCAAGCATGTTGGAGATGTTCCCCTTCTCGCCGAGTTCCGTGAGCGCCCAGTCGGAGCCGCAGGTCTCGAGGACGAAGGCGCCGTCGGATCCCGCGATCAAAAAGGAGTTGTCGTAGTAGAAGGGCTTGTCGAAACCGCAGTTTCCGCCCTGGCCGTAGCCGGTGAGAAGGCCGGCGATCGCGTCCGCCGCATCGCGCGCGGTCGCGGAACGCTCGAGCGCGAGCCGAAGGAGGTCCATGCCCGTGAGACGTTCGACCTTCTTGCCCTTCGAGTGCGTGAAGACGGCCTCGTTCCCGATCGTCACGCCGGCGTCGTTTGTGCCCATCTCGGCGCCCCACATCCAGGCGGGACGGACGATCTTGACGGCGCGGCGGGAGGTGGCGGGGATCGTGAGGTAGGTGACCTTCAGTTCCTTCGCGGCCGCGGGGGCGGCCGGATGGATCTCGGTCAGGTTCGGCTCGTTCGGGCTGCGGTCGCTGTTCTTGCCGAACACGTAGCCGTCCGCGGTCTTCCGGTAGAGGGTATCGCACACGGGTATCATCTCCTCGTTGACTTTTAGTATACCACGGAATCCCCGGCGGCGCGACGGTACCGCCGGAAATTCGATGAAAAAAAACGCCGCCAGGAGGCGGCGTCGGGAGCTTCAGGCGTTCTTGAGGATGGCCGTGATCGGGATCAGGAGGAAGGCGATCCAGGCATAGGCGAAGGCGCCAGGGACGAAGAAGCCGAGAAGGAAGAAGGCGATCGTGGCGAGGAAGGGCGAGAGCGCGACCAGCCGGTTCTTCCTTCCCGCCTTCATGACGATCGCGTACATCGGGATCGCGAGGAAGGTGAGCCAGGCGACGTGCCAGAGCGAGTACAGGACGCCGAGGAGGACGAACGCGGCGATCGCGAGGATCACGACCAGGAGCATCGAAAGCGCGAAGCGGCGTTCCGAGACGGGGAGCTTCTTCCAGCCGCGGACGTCGCAGACGAAGTCGATCGCGCCCGTGGCCGCGCCGAAGAGGATCGGCAGGCCGAAGCAGAAGGCGCCGTACCCCCAGGCGTCGAGGGCGTAGCCGCAGTAGAGGTATCCGCCGGCCGCGAGCGCGAGGGTGAGGGCGAACACCTTGCCCTTCCACGAGCGGTCGGAAAGCGCTCCGACCATCGGGATCAGGAGGAACACGAGCCATGCCGGATGCCAGAAGCCGAATTCGCCGAGGACGATGAAGGCGACGACGGCGATGAACGGCGAGAGCGCGGTGAGTTTCCGGAGGATGCCGCGTTCGGAACCGTCGAGCAGGATCGCGACGACCGGGATGGCGAGGAAGACGAGCCAGCCGGGATGCCAGGCGCCACCGACGAAGCCGATCAGGAAGTACGCGATCACGGCCAGGAAGGGGGTGATGGCGATCAGCTTGCCGTTCTTCGAACCCTTGCCGGGCTTCCGCTCGTACGAGTCGCCGAGTTCGCGGACGACCTTTTCGGGCTTGCCGAGGAACGCGACGACCTGTTCGTCGTTCATGCCGCGGGCAAGACCGTCCTCGTACATGCGGTCGTAGTCGCCGATGATGTCTTCCATCTCGGCGGCGGTGATCACGTACCGGCCGAGCAGCGTGCGGATTTCGTCCAGATACTGCTGTTTCATGCTTCGTTTCCTCCCAATAGTCTGAATACACCCGTCAGGAACTTCGACCATTCGTCCGCGTATTCGCGGGTCTTGTTCCTGCCGAGATCGGTGATGCGGTAGTACTTGCGCGGCGCGCCGATGCCCGTGGGTTCCATGTAGGTGTCGAAGACGCCCTGCGCCGTCAGGCGGCGAAGGATCGGATAGATCGTGTTCTCGTTCACGTCGATCTCCTTCGCGATCTCCTCGATGACGGCGAAACCGTACATGTCCTTGCGGGAGACGACCGCCATGACGCACATTTCGATGATGCCTTTCTTGAACTGCGAGTTCACGGGTCCACCTCCATGGTGTGCGTCGCACGGTTTTGGTTCTGTGCATCGCACACTAATAGGATAACATCTTACTGTGCGAAACACAATACCTTTTTTCGGATTTTTCGAAAAAAAATGACGACCGCAATGCGGTCGCCGTGGATCATTCGGTACGGAGCGCCTCGACCGGATCCTTGCGGGCGGCGATGCCGGCCGGGACGAGTCCGGAGATGAGGGTGAGCACGATCGAGACGAGGATCAGCGAGACGATCGCCGCGATCGAGAAGCTGGCGATGTTCGACATCTCCTCGAGGAGGTTGCCGAGGATGGCGTTGATCGGGAAGGTGAGCACCCAGGTGATCGCGGTGCCCATCAGACCGGCGGTGAGGCCGATCAGGAAGGTCTCGGCGTTGAAGACGCGCGCGATGTCCACCTTGCGGGCGCCGAGGGCGCGCAGGATGCCGATCTCCTTGGTGCGTTCGAGGACCGAGACGTAGGTGATGATCCCGATCATGATCGAGGAGACCACGAGGCTGATCGCCGAGAAGGCGACGAGGACGTAGGTGATCGTGTCGACGAACGTGCCGACGGTGTCGGTGATCGTCTCGGCGAGGTCGGTGTAGATGATCTGGTCCGCTTCCTCCTTGCCGTCGTTATAGCCGTCGAGATAGTCCTTGACGGCGTTCTTGGCGTCGAAGTCGACGGGATAGATCTGGATCGAGACAGGGGTCGCGTCGGCGCCGAGCAGCTTGAGCATCGCGTCCTTCGTGTCCGCCGTGAGCGGCTGACCCGTGAGCACGTTCGTGTCGCGGTCGACCTGCGCGAGCGCGACCGCCGAGGTCGAAGCCGAAGCGAGGACGATGTCGGTGAGTCCCTTGGTGTAGAGGATGCCTTCGCCGAGGACGGTCGAGGCGGCGTCTTCCGCGGCGCGGGCGATGCCGACGATCGTGAGCGGGACCGAGTCGGAATCGGCATAGAGGGAATCGAAGTCGAGCGACGGGAAGTAGAGGGTGGTGAAGTCGGAGTAGGTGTAGAAGTCGTCGTTCATCACCAGCCTGAATTCCTTCCCGACGATGTCTTCGAAGGAAAGCAGTTTCGTCTCGTTCTCCTCCGGGAGCGCGTCGACGTCGTAGCCGATCGCGATGAGGAGATCGAGCGGGATGTTGTTGTAGGTGTCGACGACGAGCAAAAGCTCGTTCACGGACGTCGGATAGGCGCCGGCGAGGATGTCGTAGTTGTCCTCGATGAAGATCGAATTGCCCGGAATCTCGGACCAGCCGACGTCGCCGGTGTCGACCGGCATGACGGCGCCGCCGTCTTCGGCGGTGGTGAACAGGTTCATCGCCACGGCGCGGCCGTAGGTGATTTCGTTATACAGCGCCGGGTCGAGACCGTCGAGGAAGTCGAGGTAGTTCTGGTCGATGGTGTTCTGGTGGAACACCGTGCTCGCCTGCTCGTCGAGCACGTAGAGGAGGCTTCCGGTCGGGAACTCGCCCTCCTGATCCTGGTTGAACTGCCCCATCCGTTCGGCGGGCGTACGCATGATGAAGGCGTTCGGGCTGATGAAGAGCGGAAAGTCGGAGAGGGTGCCGGTCTCGAGGTCGGCGATCTCCTTGTTGAGACCGTTGGAAAGCGAAAGGACGAGGCCGACGCCGATGATGCCGATCGAGCCGGCGAAGGCGGTGATCAGGGCGCGGCCGAGTTTGGTCTTGAGGTTGTTGAAGGAGAGCGAGAGCGCCTGGCGGAAGGACATCGCCGTCTTCTTCAGGGTGAACCGATCCTTGTCCTCGCCTTCCGGCTCGTACGGGTCGGAGTCGTCGACGATCTTGCCGTCGCGCATGTGGATGACGCGGGTGGCGTAGCGTTTCGCGATCTCGGTGTTGTGGGTGACGAGGATCACGAGCTTGTCCTTGGCGATCTCGCGGATCAGTTCCATGATCTGGATCGAGGTCGTCGAGTCGAGCGCTCCTGTCGGCTCGTCCGCCATGATGATGTCGGGGTCGTTGGCGAGGGCGCGGGCGATCGCGACGCGCTGCATCTGGCCGCCGGACAGTTGGTTCGGGCGCTTGTGCATGTGCTCCGACAGCCCGACGCGGTCGAGGACCTCGGCCGCCCGGGCGCGGCGCGCCTTCACCGGGAGACCGGAAAGCGTCATTCCCATCTCGACGTTGTCGAGGACGGAGATGTGGCCGATCAGGTTGTAGTTCTGGAAGACGAAGCCGATCGAGCCGTTGCGGTAGGAGTCCCATTCGGAGTCCTTGAAATCCTTCGTGGACTTGCCGTTGATGATGATGTCGCCCGAATCGTAACGGTCGAGGCCGCCGATGATGTTGAGCGTGGTCGTCTTGCCGGATCCCGAGGGGCCGACGATGGCGACGAATTCGTTTTTGCGGAAAGACACCGAGACGCCGTCGAGGGCGTGCTGTTCGAAGTCGCCGACGACATAGGTCTTGCGGATGTCGATGAGTCTGAGCATGGTTCCACTTCCTTCATGTCTGGATAATTCATTATAACAAAAAGCGTGTGAGAAGGTGTTGAAAGCGCACCTTTTTCACATGCTTTCCCGTTCTTTTCACGAGTTTTCCGGAAAAGGAGCTTCCTCTTCCATCGGTGCGGAAACGACCTCGACGAGCCGGTCCTTCGCGAAGACGCAATGGTAACGGAGACGGATGCCGCCGAGTAGCGTCGGCAGGAAGTGGCGGATGTTGGTCGCGACACCCTGGTTGCGGCGGTCGACGGTCCATCGGATCGGTTTCCAGTCGAGAATACCCTCGGGGGTGTCTGTGGGGGTCGGATAGGAGAACGCCGGGTCGACCTCGGCGAAATAAAGGTAGAGTCCGTTCGACGCTGCCTTGAAATCGTCGTTCCAAGTGAGCGTGCCGCCGAAGCGGATCGACGCCGGATCGAGGTCGATCCCGGTCTCCTCGCGGATCTCGCGGCGGATGCATGCGTCCGGGCTTTCGCCGCGTTCGCGCTTGCCGCCGACGCCATTCCACATCCCGAACCAAGGAGCCTTGATGCGATTGATGAGCAGAACCTCGTCGCCGCGCCGAATGAAGGCGAGCGTATACAGGAATCCTTGATCCATGTCGATCCTCCGCGGCTCGATCCGAAACCGCACACGAACCATCATATCACATCAGCCCGCGACCTGCAAGCGGCGACGGATGATCGTGCCGTTTTCGAGGAAGCGCGTGACAAAGGACGGTCTCTGCGCTTATAATGAATATATAGGACGCATGCGCGCCTCGTGCGAACGGAAGGAACGTGTCGAGATGGCGAAAGAAGACAATCGACGGATCGAAGACAATCGCGATCGGATCCTGAACCCGACCGTGTCCAGCCTTAAGATCGTCGGCATCTACGCGGCAATCGGCGCCATCTGGATCATCGCGTCCGACTGGGCGGCGGAGGCGATCTTCGGCGACTCCGCCTTTTACGACCACGTCCAGACGGTCAAGGGTTGGTTCTATGTTGCCGTCACCGCCGTCATCTTCTACTTCATCATCCGTCGCGCGATGGGGCTCTACGCGGAGTCAATCGGCCGGCTCGAGCAGGTGAACGCCGAACTCGATCGCGCCGCCTTCACGGACGCCCTGACCGGCCTGCCCAACCGCAACAGCCTCGAGTACCGGTTCCGGGAAGCCTGCGGTGGCCGGCCGGCGGCGTTCATCCTGATCGACATCGACGACTTCAAGAATGTCAACGACATGAAGGGTCACGCCGCCGGCGACGACCTTCTCAAGGGGATCGCGGCCATCCTGACGGACGGATTCGGCTTTCCGGCGTCCGTCGCCAGACTCGGCGGCGACGAATTCGCGATCGTCGTCCCCGGCATCGCCGAGGTCCACGGCCCCGACTGCGACGTCGCCGGAGCTCTGTCCCGGATCCGGCGTCCATGGATCCTCGGCGGCTCCGAATTCTTCGTCACCTACAGCGCGGGCGTCGCCTTCTGCCCGCGCGACGGCGGCGATTTCGCGACCCTGCTCCGTTGCGCGGATACCGCCCTCGCGGCGGCCAAGGAACGCGGGAAGAACCGCTGCGTGCCCTACGATCCGGCGATGGCCGAGAAACGTCTGGACGCGATCCGCCTGACCGGCGAACTGCGTCACGCCGTCGAACGCCGCGACTTCACCGTCCATTACCAGCCGGCCGTCGACCTTTCCGACGGCAGGATGCATGGCGCCGAAGCACTGATCCGCTGGCGCCATGCCGAACGCGGATTCATCCCGCCGATGGACTTCATCCCACTCGCCGAGAAGACCGGACTGATCCGCGACATCGACCTGTACGTCTTCGAAGAGGTGCTTGCGCGATCCATCGCCTGGAACGACGGCATGAGTGGTGCGATCGCCCTCTCCGTGAACCTCTCGGCCAAGTCGCTCGTCGATCCGGCGTTCTTCGACGGTCTCCGCGCCCTGGTCGGGCGCTTCCGGGCCGACTGCACGCGCATCTACGTCGAGATCACCGAGACCGCGTTCGTCGAAAACTTCGACGTCGCGGTCCGACGTCTGAATGAGATCCGCGCCATGGGATTCGTGGTCTCCCTCGATGACTTCGGAATCGGCTATTCGTCGCTCACGTATCTCTCGAAACTGCCGATCGACGCCCTCAAGATCGACCGCGAGTTCGTCCGTAAGGCGTCCGAAGGCGACGCCGAGGGGGCGATCCTCAAGTTCATCGTCGAGATGGCGCATCATCTCGGGATGAAGGTCATCGTCGAAGGCATCGAGACGGCACGGCAGGAAGCCATCATCCGCGCGTTCGGCGGCGATTACGCGCAAGGGTATCTGTTCGCCCGGCCGATGCCGGCGGACGATGCCCTGGAATTGATCCGTTCCTACGGCAGGGAAGGGGGGGAGAAATCGTGATCGAACGCATCCTCGAATTCGACATCAACATCTTCGCGTGCGTGATGCTGTTCACGCTCCTCATCATCATCCGCATCAAGGGCGACCGCCACAGCTATTCCTCGATGCTGTTTAGGACGATCATCTACCTCACGATTCTGGCGATGGTGGTCGAATCTGTCTCCTGGATCGCCGATTCCTATGTCGGCGGATTCGCATTCTTCATGAACTATGTCTCGAACTTCCTCCTCGTCCTGGTCACGCCGCTGCTCGCGGGCTTCTGGATTTCCTACGTGGATTACAAGATCCTCCAGGACCGCCGCCGCATCCGCAAGCGAATCCATTATCAATACGGCAGCATCCTCCTCCTCGCCTCGCTCGTCGTGAACGCCTTCGTCCCGGTCCACTTCGCGATCACGGGCGACAACGACTATGTCGTCGGACCGCTCTCATGGGTCACGAACGTGGTGATGTACGTCCACCTCGTCTACGCCGCCTGGCTCACCTTCAGGTACCGCGGGAAGACCAACATCGGCGTGATCCGGGGCGTGATGGCGTTCTTCCTGCTTCCGATCCTCGGCACGATCGCGCAGACGTTCTACCTCAGGGCGTTCTTCACCTGGCCGATGCTCGCGCTCGCGGTGGTCGTCACCTACATGTTCCTCGAGACCACCTCGGGGACCCTCGACCGCCTCACCAACCTCTATTCGCGCGCCAAGTTCGACGAGTACCTCCGCTTCATCAAGGAACGGGGCGAACTCTTCGGGCTCCTGATGATCGACCTCGACGACTTCAAGGCGGTGAACGACACCTACGGCCATCAGGCCGGAGACGTCGTCCTTTCGGAGTTCGCGACGGTCCTGAAGCGGGTGTTCCGCGCCGAGCGGATGGTCGCCCGCATCGGTGGCGACGAGTTCATGGTGGTCACCTCGCATGACGCGGCCGCGGCCGGAAGAAGCATCGCGTCCGTTCGCGAGGAGATTCTTCGTGCGAAGAAGGTCGTCGCGCTCCGCGGTCTCCGCTTCAGCTTCGGCTTCATCCAGAACGAACCCGAGCTGTCGACCGACGCCCTGCTCTCGAAGGTCGATCACCGGATGTACGACGACAAGGCTAAAAACAAAGAGAAGGCGGCCTGAGCCGCCTTCCGTCGAAACCAGTCAGGCGCGCGCCTCGCGGAGGCGTGCGCCTGTATTTTTATTCGTCGGGCTTGCCCTGATGCACGACGACCTGCGGGAACGGGATCCCGATCTTGTGTTCGTCGAACAGAAGCTTCATCGCGCGATTCAGATCGCGCGTGACCTGATATTTTTTCGTCTCTGCCGTCTTGGCGTAGATGCGGAGGACGACGCTCGAGTCCGCCAGCGACTGGACGCCCCTGTAGAACGGGCCTTCGACGATGTCGGGAATCCTCTCGCGGATCTTCGGAAGCGACTCGCGGATGACCTTTTCGACCTTCTCGAGGTCTTCGCCGTAGTTGATCGAGATGTCGCAGATCGAGGGCGAGAGGTTGGCCGAGGTATTAAGAGCGCCGCGGATGTCGGAGTTGTTCATGATCTTGACGTCGCCGTTGTAGTCCTCGATCTGGGTGGTGCGGATCCCGATCGAGTTGACGGTGCCGCGGAAACCGTCGACCTCGATGATGTCGCCGACGGCGAACTGCTTCTCGAAGATGATGAAGAAGCCGGCGATGATGTCCTCGATCAGGCTCTGCGCCCCGAAGCTGACGGCGAGGCCGATGATGCCGGCGCCGGCGAGCAGCGTGCCGGTGGAGACGCCCCAGGCGCCGAGGACCATGAAGACGGCGACGAGCGCGGACGCGTATTTCAGGATCGAGGTGAGCAGGTCGGCGATCGTGGCGCCGCGGGCGTTCTTCCGCGAGAGCAGCCGGACGATGGTCGTCAGGACCTTTTCGATCACCCACATGAAGAAGACGATCGCGGCGCTTTCGAGCAGGGTGACGTAGTTGTTCGCGAAGAAGTCGGCGATGTTGAAGAAACGGCCGACGCTGCTGTCGACGATGTTCGCAAAGGTCGTTCCGGGGAATAGGACCGGAGCGAGCGCGGAAAGCAGGATGAGCACGACGACGACGGCGGCGACGACGATGACGGGAATCAGTTCTTCCTTCTTCATTTCCTTCCATTGATTCATGTTTTCTTCCTTCCTCCCGGACTCATGCGGGGTTGCGGACGATGTCCGCGAGGCTGCTGGAATAGGCGATCTCTGCGATCGGCGTTTTCGTGAGACTGACGAGAATGCGATAACGGTCGCCCGGGACCGGGACGGTGAAGGCAGCCGTCCGGCGGTCGCCGTCGACCGTCAACTGGACTTCGCCGCCGGAATGGTATTGATAGATCCCGTCCACCCATCGATAGACATGGTAGTAGATCGGTCCGAGAACCCCGGACGGATCGACGTAATCGGCATGGAAGTCGAATTCCTGATCGGTTTCGGTCCAGCCGAACGAACCCGAATACGGCGGCATCGTCCAGGCGTGACCGGACGCAATCGTTTCCGTAACCGAAAAACCCGTCGTGGGATCGACATAGGTCGCATCCAGCGAAAGATGGTACTCGGTCGCGCGAAGAAGTCCGTCCACGCGCGTGACACCCGTATCCGAACTTTCGGGAAGTTCCTGTTCTTCCGACTCCGAGGGTTCGACACGGAATCGCGCCACGGTCTCTCCCTGCGGGCATGTCACGAGGATCTCGAAGACGGCTTCGACGCGCGGATTCGCTTCGACGTGCGCGGAAACGTCGAGCCAATCGACGCCGGCGTCATACGCGCCGAGGTAGGCGAAGAAGACGGGGGAGGTATCGAACGTCCGCTGGTCGAGGATGACCGTTTCGGCGGTTACGGTGGTGGCCTGGAGGATCCAGAAGAAACGGTAATCGGTTTTCCAGAGCGGCGGCAACTGAACGATTTGGTCGGGGGACGTCACCGCGACCGTCGTCCAGCCGAACGGATCCGGCTCGCTGAGCTGCGACAACGGAAGGTACTGATATCGGAACCCGACCTCCGCGAATACTCCTTCGGGATCGGCAACATGAATGGAGACGGCGTAGTTCTGGAAGGTTTCCCATTGATATCCGCCGGTCTCCTCGACCGAATAGCCGACGATCGCGCCCCCGGGTCCGGGGTCGGTCGACACGTCCGTGCGGGCGAGAGTCCGCCAGCCGAAACCGGAATCGATCTCGATCAGAAGGCGGTATTCGGTATCCGCCTTCAGACCGGTGAAAACGCCCGAGGACCTGCCGGCGAAGACGGTCTGTTCGCGGTCGCCGAACTGGTCGCGGGCGACGACGCGGATCGCGGCGTCCCCCGATTCGTCGAGCGAAGCGTCGACGTACGCCTCGTAGGCGATGTCGGTGCCGGCGGCGGTGACGGAGAGGAACGTCGCTTCGGCCGCAGCCGCGGGAACGAATGCGGCGACGACGGTCGCGGCGATCGTGACCGTGAAGCCGGCGATCCATTTCAGGAGCATCTGCCGTTTCAGGAGTGCCGAGCGCGCGGCGCGCCGGGTCCGGTAGTCCTGCAAGACGATCTCCTCCTTCCGCCGATGGCGTCATTTTGTTTCATCATATCATTGAATCGCGCGTTTTTCCATAGAAATCCCCGGAATTTTTCCGCATCAGGTTCGGGATTCCATCATTCTCGGAGGATGGAGGGGCTTGACGTCCTCGGGACGTTCTGATAAAATACAAATAGATGAATGTCTATATGAGGTGGCTTCCATGAATTACACCGAGTCCGCACGCCTGTTCAGGGCCCTCTCCGATCCGATCCGGGTCGAAGTGATGACGCTCCTCACGACCGAGAAACGCTGCGCCTGCCAGCTGCTCGAACGCTTCCCGATTTCGCAACCGACGCTGTCGCATCACATGAACGTGCTCGTCGAAAGCGGACTGGTGGTCTCCGAGCGGCGCGGCAAGTGGATCTTCTACGGAATCGATCCGGACGCCGTCGCGCGGATCATGGAATACGTCGACGCGATCGGAACGGTGGCGCCGGAATGCACCGCGTGCGGAGCGTGAGATGGACTTCCTGAAGGCGGTCGGCGACTTCGTCTCGACCCAGATCCTCGGCATGAAGTGGCTTCACGACCTGTTTTCGCTCTTGCTCGACGCCGTCGGCGGTTCCGGCTTCTCCTTGTCGCGCGTCGGCGGGATCCTCCTGTTCTTCCTCTACGACTTCGTCAAGATCGGGATTCTCCTCTGTCTCCTCATCTTCGTCATCTCCTACATCCAGAGCTTCTTTCCGCCGGAGCGCACGAAGCGCCTGCTCGCGAAGAAGAAGGGGATCGGCGCCAATGCCTTCGGCGCCCTGCTGGGGACGGTGACGCCGTTCTGCAGCTGCTCGTCGATCCCGATCTTCATCGGCTTCACCCGCGCCGGCCTGTCGCCGGGCGTGACGTTCTCCTTCCTGATCTCCAGCCCGCTCGTCGATCTCGGCGCGTTCGTGCTCCTGACGGGAGCCTTCGGTCTTCCGGTCGCGCTCGCTTACGTGGCCGTCGGCCTCGTGCTCGCCGTCCTCGGCGGGACGATCATCGACAAGACCGGTCTCGGCCGTCAGATCGAACCGTTCGTCACCGCCGGAGCGGCGGTCGACGCCGAGGTCGAAGCGATGACGACGAAGGACCGGGTCGTCTATGCGAAGGACCAGATGCTCTCCACCTACAGGAAGGTCGTCCTCTACATCGCGATCGGCGTCGCGATCGGGGCCGTCATCCACAACCTCATCCCGTCCGCCTGGATCGAATCCGTCCTCGGCGGCGACAACCCCTTCTCGGTCCTGATCGCCACCCTCGTCGGCGTGCCGATGTACGCCGACATCTTCGGGACGATTCCCGTCGCCGAGGCGCTCTTCGCCAAAGGCGCCGGGCTCGGCACGATCCTCGCCTTCATGATGGCGGTGACGGCGCTTTCGCTCCCTTCGATGGTGATGCTCAAGCGCGTCGTCAAGTGGAAACTGCTCCTCTGGTTCATCGCGATCGTGGTCGCCGGCATCGTCCTGATCGGATACGGCTTCAATGCCCTTCAGTTTCTGTTCTAAAGAAGACAAAATCATACGGAGGAACCACACATGATCATCCAAGCCTTGGGCGGCTGCTGCAAGAAATCCCAGTTGAACTACGAGAACGCGGTCAAGGCCGCGGCTGCGGCGGGACTCTTCGTCACCGTCGAGCACGTCACCGATCCGGAACGGATCATGGAACTCGGGGTGCTGTCGACCCCCGGCATCGTCATCGACGGCAAGGTCATGTCGTCGGGTCGTCTCGCGACCGTCGCGCAGATCCTCGAGATGATCGAGAAGCGCCGTCCGGCCGCGGCCGAAACGAAGGCCGGCTGCTGCGAGGACGGCAAGTGCGACTGCGAATGCGTCGACGGCAAGTGCGACTGCGAGAACGAGACGTGCGAATGCGTCGACGGCAAGTGCGAATGCACGCCGGCTCCCGAACGGCCGAAGCAGGACTGCCGCCACGAATCCTCCGAGCCGTGCTGCGGCCATGGAAAGAAATAGCCTCGGCTTCTTCGCGAAATACCTGACGGTCTGGGTCCTCCTCTGCATGGCCGCCGGCGTCGGGATCGGGATCGCGTTCCCGGCCGTGCCGGCATTCTTCGGGGCCTTCGAAGTCGCCGACGTCAACGTCGTCATCGCCGTCCTGATCTGGCTCATGATCTACCCGATGATGCTCAAGATCGACTTCGCGAGCATCCGGAACGTCGGCAGGAATCCGAAGGGGCTTGTCCTCACGTGGATCGCGAACTGGGTCGTGAAGCCCTTCACGATGTTCGCGATCGCGAGCCTCTTCTTCCTCGTCCTCTACAAGGGCGTGATGCCCGAGATCGGTGCCGACTACCTCGCCGGCGCCGTCCTGCTCGGCGCCGCCCCCTGCACGGCGATGGTCTTCGTCTGGAGTTCGCTCACGAAGGGAAATGCGGCCCACACCCTCGTGCAGGTCGCGACGAACGACATCATCATCCTCGTCCTCTACGCCCCGATCGTCGCGCTCCAGCTCGGCATCGGCGGTTTCACGGTCCCGCTCGACACGCTCTTCGTGTCGATCGCGCTCTTCGTCGTCGTTCCGCTCGCGCTCGGCGCGCTGACGCGGCGGCTCGTGATCCGGAAACGCGGAACCGGCTATCTGAACGACGTCGTCATCCGCCGATTCGAACCGGTCACGACGATCGGCCTGCTTCTCACGCTCGTGATCATCTTCAGCCTGCAGGCGCAGACGATCCTCGACCATCCCCTTCACATCCTCCTGATCGCGATCCCGCTCGTGCTGCAGACGTTTCTGATCTTCTTCCTCACGTATCTTTCCGCCAAGGCGCTCAAGCTGCCCCACGACATCGCCTCCCCGGCGGCGATGGTGGGGGCCTCGAACTTCTTCGAACTTGCTGTCGCCGTCGCGATCGCGCTCTTCCCGCTCTCCCCCGCCGTCGCGCTCGCGACGATCGTCGGGGTCCTCGTCGAGGTCCCGACGATGCTGGTGCTGGTCCGCTTCGCCAATCGCACGAAGGGATGGTTTCCCGCCCGTGAATAGGATGAAGGTGGCGTTCGTCTGCACGCACAATTCGTGCAGGAGCCAGATCGCCGAAGCGCTGGCGCGCAAATTCGCAGGCGACGCGATCGAGCCGTATTCCGCAGGGACGCACGTCGCGCCGCGGATCAATCCCGATGCCGTCCGTGTCGTGAAGGATCTCCACGGCATCGACATGACCGTCCTGCAACGTCCGAAGACCCTCGGCGGGATTCCCGCGATCGACGTCCTCGTGACGATGGGGTGCGGCGTGGTCTGCCCGTTCGTCCCGAACCTCCATGAGGAGGATTGGGGTTTGGATGATCCGTCCGGAAAGGGAGACGAGGAGATGGAGAAGACGATCCGGCTGATCGAGGGGAAGGTCGACGACCTCGCGAAGAGAATCCGCTCCGGCATCGTTCCCAAGAAATGAGAAAAGTCCTTTCGAACCGGCAGTGCCGTTTCGAAAGGACTTTTCGTTTCGGATGGATCAGATGAACAGGTTGTGGTTCGCTTCGGTCGTGTCGCCGAGGTAAGTGGCGAAGCCGGCGATCTCGGGGACCGGTCGCGTCGACGGCAGAAGCCGACGGACGCGTCAAAGGAGGATCTTGTTCGAAAGTTCGTAGATGAAGGATGCGAGCCGCTTCGGCGGGGTGCGGAAGTCGTCCTTGATCCAGAGCTGGACGATGGACAGAGATCCTTGGACGATGTAGACTTACTTGATGCCCGCTTCCGTCACCGCGGGTTCCCTGGAAATGGCAGCGTACCGGTAGATCGTGTCGATCAGTTTCCGATGGAAATTCATGTTGTACTGGCCGCTCATCAGGACTGGACTAAGTGGAATTTAATCAGTGGTTTTGCGTTTTTGCATCTTGGTTACTTTGTTCCGTTTTGAATTTATTTCTTTTTATCTATAATAACACTTAAATCCCACAAAATAAAGGCGCATTATTAAATCTGTATCCAATCGGCGTTTGATAATTGAGCGTCGAGTGAATCCGCTTTCGATTGTAGAAGAGTTCGATAGAGTCGAACAAGTCGGCGTCGACTTCACTAAGGTCACGATACTTTCGTCGATAGATCCTTTCCTTCTTCAGTTGAGCGAAGAAGCTTTCGACACAGGAATTGTCGTAGGGACATCCGCCGCGAGACATGCTGCCGCGCATCTTGTTGGCCGTCAAGGTATTCTGATAGCCCGCACTGGCGTACTGACATCCGCGGTCGCTGTGGAAGATCGTTCCTTCCGTCTCCGGATACCTTCCGATGGCTTCTCCCAAGGCGCGTTTCACAAGCTCGGTATCGATTCTTTGACTCGTCGCACAACCAATCACTTCGCGGTTGTAGAGATCCATGACACCCGCCAAATAGACCCAGCCGATCCTGGTCTTGATGTAGGTGACATCTCCCGCCCATACGATATTGGGACCGTCCGGGCGGAACTGCTGCTTCACGAGATCTTGCTTGTAGGGATTGTTTTCTTGATGATGGCGGAAGGGCCGATACTTCTTCTGCGTGACTGAATAGAGGCCATGTTCCCGCATGATCCGCCGCACTTTCCATTCGCTGACCGCGATTCCTTCGTTTCTGAGCTCTCGTGTGATCTTCCGACACCCATAGGCATCATCACTTGAATGAAAGCCGTTCTCGACTCGTTGGACCAGCTCTCGCTCTTCCAATCGCCGACCGTTGCGATGCTCTTCCTGGATTCGCCATTGATAGTACTGCTTCTCGCTGACACGAGCACCTTGCACATCCTCCGCACGCTGTATCGGGAGTCCAGGCGTTTCATCGCCTCGCATTTTCTTCGCGTGCTCGCATCAAGATGTGCAGGGATTTTTTGAGGATCTCGACGTTCTCCCGCTCTTCCGCCAGTTCCTTCTCTTTTTGTCTGAGTCGGGTTTCCAGCTCGCGGAATTTCCGTTTCGCGTCATTCGGATCCGCCGTCCTCGCGGTGTGTTCACGGGCCTTGGCTTCCGTAGCGCTGGGCAGATTGTTCTTCCGGCGATATTCTCTGACCCATTTGCACACGGTGTTCGTGTCGATTCCGAGTTCTTCCGCCACGGACGTTGCGGACTTTCCCGAATTCAAAATATGGAGAACGGTCCGTTCTCTCATTTCTTCTGTATATTTCGAGTTATTGCTTGGCATGGCACTTCATCCCCTCAGTTTGTACCCATATGATACCATAGCGTACCCACTGATTAAAAACCATACTAGACCAGTAAAACCACTGAAATAATTACGCTATATCCAACAACTTATTTCCACAACATTAATACGATTAGTTCGACCATCTGTCCAAATTTACGAACTTCATGTGGTTTTTTCCCGGAACGTTTTTCAAGTTCATTAATCATTTCGTCAAAAACAGCCTTGTCTTTGTTGCTAAAATTCGACAGAAATAGAGATGAATTAAATCCAAAACGAAACAGGATGATATTTTTCGTTCTTCCAAAAACGCTATTTTCGTTGATAATTATTATTCGAGAAATTTCACTATAACGAACTAAATTCTCTCTATGTTTTGATAGTCCATAAATCAACGAAAAACCAGTATCGCCAATATGAGCTCTATATTTTCGAGATAGTGCATATCGATATAAGCATCGAGCAAATGCTATAGGACATACTATTGTCATAAAAAATATCCCTAAAGTTGAGTAATTCATAATACTAAGCAACGAACCAGAAACAAGCGAAGATATGAAAACGAAAGCGAAAAATGCTGTAAGCAGAACAAACACAAAGGAAATAGCAACAATACCAGATTGTGAATCTTTGTCATTGTTGAATGTATATTCGCTCATTTCTATAACCTACTTTGAACTTGTGATATAATTCCATACATCTGTAATTACTTCCTCAAAATCAGGAAGATTGGTTACCGAATCGATCCCGGCAGTAATCACATTCGGAACGCTGCCAATCGCTATCATGGACATAACCTTATCACCGAACCCGCCCGAAAAAAATTTAAACAAAGACTGAGGTTTTATCCAACTCGCGACTTGTTTGCTCGAATAACCAACAACACTGTTTGCAAATGATGATCCAAAGCCGGCAAACATTCCCGATACGATTCCGTCAGCGACGATTTCTGCGACGCTCACTTTCGATATATCGCATTGCCAATTTGCACAAGCATCATCGATTTGATTTCCAATTCCGGTTGCGAGGCCAACGCTAAAACCTACTATGACCGACGGAACCCCCATAGCGGTTAGTGCACCACCCACCGCGCCACCAAGTATTGCACCTCCTAAATCATTATACCATTTGTCTCCAGATATACAGTTTGATAGTATTTGTATTGTAGCTCCAACGGCTGCACCGATTAACGCCCCTCCGATTATATGCCAGAAAAACCCTTGCTCGTCAATTAGTTGTACAGGATTATTCCTTGCATAAATGAACATATTCGTTGACATCGGATCTGCAGTTTGACCGAGCATTCCGTCCCCGTTGAGGAACCTGCCGATTTGAGGGTTGTAGTACCGGCTGTTCAGATAATACATGCCAATTTCGGAGTCGTAGCGATATCCTCGATACGTATAAGGATTGTAGAAGGATACTATGCCTCCTGATGTGTCTGAAACAACAGTCGTATTGCCATAGGCGTCATAACGGTATTTCACGAT
>JBAZNL010000008.1 GCA_041649275.1 Candidatus Izemoplasmatales bacterium | reverse complement strand
GTTCGTCATTTCCTTCTTCTCGCCCTCGAGGACGTAGAGCTTCTTCTCCGCGTCGTAGAATTCCGAGGCGGCGACGTCCATGCCGATGCAGACGTCCTTGCCGGGCACGTAGCCGGCCTTCTTGATCGCTTCCATGATCGCCTCGATGCCCGCCTCGTTACTGGACAGGTCGGGGGCGAAGCCGCCCTCGTCGCCGACGGCGGTGTTGAAGCCCTTGGCGTGGAGGACCTTCTTCAGGCTGTGGAAGACTTCGGCGCCCATCCGGAGCGCCTCGTGGAACGAGGTCGCACCGACCGGCAGGATCATGAATTCCTGGAAGTCGATCGAGTTGTCCGCATGCGAGCCGCCGTTGATGATGTTCATCATCGGGGTCGGGAGGACCTTGGCGTTGAAGCCGCCGAGGTACTTGTAGAGCGGCAGTCCGACATAGTCGGCCGCGGCGCGGGCGACGGCGAGCGAGACGCCGAGGATCGCGTTGGCGCCGAGCTTCCCCTTGTTCGGGGTGCCGTCGAGGTCGATCATGAGCTTGTCGAGGAACGTCTGCATCGTGCAGTCGTAGCCGACGACGGCGGGAGCGATGATCTCGTTCACGTTCTTGACGGCCTTGAGGACGCCCTTGCCGAGATAGCGGCCCTTGTCGCCGTCGCGGAGTTCGATGGCCTCGTATTCGCCGGTCGACGCCCCGCTCGGCACGATCGCGCGCCCGAAGGCTCCCGATTCGGTGTAGACTTCGACTTCGATGGTCGGATTGCCGCGCGAGTCGAGGACTTCCCTCGCGTGGACATTGGTGATGTTGGGCATGTTCTTCTCCTTTTATCTATGTAGATTTTTGGAAATCCGGGATGGAAGATTCAGCGGACGAGGAGCGACCTGCCGGTCATCTCGACCGGCTGGGCCACGCCCATGAGTTCGAGCATCGTCGGCGCGATGTCGCCGAGGTTGCCGCCGTCGCGAAGGGCGATGCCCTTCTTCGTGACGATCAGCGGCACGGGGTTGGTGGTGTGGGCGGTGAAGATCGTGCCGTCGTCGTCGATCATCTTCTCGCAGTTGCCGTGGTCGGCGGTGATGAGGGCGATTCCGCCCATCTCGAGGATCTTGTCGACGACCTTGCCGACGCACTCGTCGACGGTCTCGACGGCCTTGATCGCGGCCGGGATGACGCCGGTGTGGCCGACCATGTCGCCGTTCGCGAAATTGAGGATCGCGGTGGCATAGACGCCGGTCGAGAGTTCCTCGACCATCTTGTCGGCGATCTGACGGGCCGACATTTCGGGCATCAGGTCGTAGGTGGGGACCTTCGGGGAGGGGATCAGGACGCGCGTCGCGCCCGGAATCTCCTTGTCGACGCCGCCGTCGAAGAAGAAGGTGACGTGGGCGTATTTCTCGGTCTCGGCGATCCGAAGCTGGCGCATTCCGAGTTCGGCGATGTAGTCGCCGTACATCCGGTCGAGGCTCTGGAGTTCGAAGGCGAGCGGTCCCTTGACGAGGTCGGAATACTTCATCATCGAGACGAAGAAGATGTCTTCGGGTCCACCCGTGACGTCGCACTTGGCGGCCGTCGGATTCGAATAGGCGGTGCCGATCTCGATCGCCCGGTCGGGGCGGAAATTGGCGAAGATGATCGCGTCGCCGGTCTGGATCGTACCGGCCGGGTCGACGACGAAGGGGACGACGAACTCGTCGTTCACACCCGCGGCGTAGCTGGCTTCGACGCCCGCGACCGCGGAGGCGGCCTTCGGGCCCTTGGCGAACGACATCACGTCGTAGGCGAGCTGGATGCGGCCCCAGTTCTTGTCGCGGTCCATCGCGTAGTAGCGGCCGTGGACCGTGGCGATCCTGCCGTAGGCGTTTTTGGCGAAGTCGGCCTCGAGGTCCTTGATGTAGGTCGTTGCCGACTGCGGCGGCACGTCGCGGCCGTCGAGGAACGCGTGCATGTAGGTCTGTTCGATGCCGTTCTTCTTCGCGATGCGGAAGAGGGCCTTGATGTGCTCGATGTGGGAATGCACGCCGCCGTCGGAGAGGAGACCGAAAACGTGCAACTTGGAATGGTTCTTCTTGACGTGGTCGAACGCCTGCACGAAGGCCGGGTTCGTGCAGAAGGACCCGTCCTTGATGGCGACGTTGACGCGCGTGAGCGACTGGTAGACGATGCGTCCGGCGCCGATGTTCATGTGGCCGACCTCGCTGTTGCCCATCTGCCCGTCGGGAAGGCCGACGGCTTCGCCGGACGTGTTGATGGCGGTATTCGGGTATTCCTTGAAGAGACGGTCCAGATTCGGCTTCCTGGCGAGCGCGTAGGCGTTGCCCGGATAGACCTTTCCGATTCCGATTCCGTCCATCACGATCAGTACGACGGGTTTTGTCATGGTTTCACTCCTACCTGATAAATTATACTATGGTTTGGGTTTTTTTTAAAGCGAATGAGATCGGTTGTAAGCATTTACACATTGTAAGATGGCGGACTCAAAACGGGCGGTTTTGATATAATAGAGTGAGAGGTGAACGTCATGCCCGCAAGCAAACTCGCAAAACTCCTCGCCGTGCTGGAATCGAAGATTCCCCAGGGCGGGATCAATTATGTCGTTCCCGACGTCTGGAACGCCTGGGACTATGCCGGAACCGAAATGAGGAAGCTCCCCTCGGGAGAGCTGCTCGTCAACCCGTACCGCTTCTACGCTTCGGTGATCCGCGACCGCATCATGAAGGACGCCGTCCCGGACGCCGACTATGGCCGTTCGCTCTCGAAGTCGCGCGGCTTCAAGGCGAAGAAGGGCTATCTCGGCGGCGACTGGGTCCGCCGCGCGGTCCTCTATTCGACGATGATCCGCACCTCGACCGCCTGGGACCACGACCGCTCCTACTCCCTCGACGTCCAAAACTTCGACGGGATGAAGGAAACGGGCACGTTCGTGAAGACGCTCGCGCTCCTGCCGTTTCTCCGCAAGATGGGCGTCGACACGGTGTACATGCTGCCGATCTCGCGCTTCTCGCTCAAGGACAAGAAGGGCGAACTGGGCAGCCCCTACGGCGTCGCCTCGTTCTTCGACCTCGACCCCTCCCTCAAGGATCCGATGACCGGGTCGAAGATGACCGTCGAGGAGGAGTTCCGCGCCTTCGTCGAAGCCTGCCACATGTACGGCATGCGCGTCGTGATCGACATCATCCCGCGCACCAACGCCGTCGAGAACGACCTGATCCGGAGCCATCCCGACTGGTTCTACTGGATCAAGGCCTCCGAGATCGGGAAATACAAGGTTCCCTACGTCGACGGTCTCGAGAACACGATCCCGCCGAATCCGAAGTACATGCCGGAGGTCTACGCCTCTCCCGACGTCCAGCGCCACATCGCGATGTTCCAGAAGGACCCGAAGGCGCAGGATCCCGTCCTCTGGGAGGAACTCCTGAAGGCCGACCCGGCGAACCTCGTCACCCTCGTCGAACAGAAGTTCAACCTCAAGGTCGCCCCCGCCTTCTCCGACCACATCAACGACGTCCAGCCGCCGTGGACCGACGTCACGTTCTTCCGCATGTTCCTCGACCATCCGAAGGAGACGGCGAAGTATCTGAAGGACGTGAACACCCCGCCCTACATCCTCTTCGACACGATCAAGGCCAACCTCTTCCCCGGCAACCTGCCCAACATCGAACTGTGGCGTACGCTCGCCGGCATCATCCCGTTCTATCAGAAGAACTACGGGATCGACGGCGCCCGCATCGACATGGGCCACGCCCTGCCGCGCGAACTGCTCGACATGATCGTCGCCGAAGCCAAGAAGAACGACCCCGACTTCGCCTTCATCGCCGAGGAGCTCAACACCGACAACGCCCAGAAGGCCAAGGACCTCGGATACAACATCATCATCGGGAACGGCTTCTGGATGGAACCGCGCATCTGGGAGAAGAAGTTCCACAAGTTCGTCTACGGCGCCAAGGACATCGCCCTGCCGATGTTCGCCTGCGCCGAGACGCACGACACCGCCCGCATCGCCGGCCGCGAGGGCGGAAAGCGCCTCGCCCGCATGGTCACGGTCCTGAACATGCTTCTCCCGAACCTCGTGCCGTTCGTCAACTCCGGCCAGGAGGTCTACGAGGTCCAGCCGATGAACACCGGCGTCGACTGCACCGAGAAGGACAAGTACAACCTCCCGAAGGACGACCTCTTCTACGGCAAGCTCGCCCTCTTCGACAAGTATGCCTTCCACTACATGGTTCCCGACCGCTGGGAGCTCGCCGACCACCTCACCGGCGTGAAGGAGATCCGCGCCCGCTGGCTCGACAAGATCGCCGACCTCGATTCCTACGTCCCGATCTACTTCGGCGACTTCGAGACCCCGGCCGTCGGCGTCTCCTACTTCGACAAAAAGACGAAGAAATGCCTCGTCGTCCTCGCCAACGCCGATTATGGAAACGACGTCAAGGTCGTCGCCCAGCTCCAGACCCTGAGGGAAAAGTCCGGCTGCTTCGCCCGCGAGGGGAAACTCGTCTACGCCACCTACGAGATGCCGCGGGAGTTCAGTCAGTTCACCCCCGAGGGCAACGTCTGGGTCCACATGGGCCCCGGCGAGGTCAAGGTCATCGAACTCTGATTGTTCATGAAGCGAACAAAAACACGATTCCGCGCGGAATCGTGTTTTTTCATGCTTTCGGGTGGATGCGCTTTGGTTTCATGGCGAACGCCGCGGCGTTGCCCAGCACGAAGGCGGCGTAGAACGCGACGCCCCTGAGTCCGTCCGTCAGGGCGCGGATGCGGTCGATGTCGCTCGAATAATACTCCGTGAAGCCGGTACCGTCCGCGGGATATTCGTAGAACGGATACGCGACGCCCCCATGCGGGAAGCCGTAGACGACGTGCAGCGAATCCGGAGGGATCAGCATGCGGTCGACGACGAGCGCGCACATCGCGAGGACGAGGACGACGACCGCCGCGTCGACGACCCTCCCGGCCGTCGTGGATTCCGAACGGAAGAACGACAGGATGCACTGGAGGATGCCGCACCAGAGGATCGACAAGGGAACCGAGAGGGCGCTTCTGAAGTCGAAGGTGCCCGCATGTGCGAACGCGGGAAGATAGAGAATCGCGACGAAGGCGGTCAGGATTACGAAGACGGGAATCAGAATCGCTCTTTTACCGACGACGTACCAATCCTTGATCATGATTCCCCACACCCTTTCAGCACATGCGACACCCGATGATCAAAGCAATCCGCGGATCCGTCGGGGAACACCCGTACGGCGGCATTCCTCCGAATCGTTCGGTCGAATGCGGCTCGCCCCGCCATGTCGCTCCGTCGCGACATGTTTCGTCCGTCAGACGGATTTCTTCGCCGCCTCGCTCATGATCGCGACGATGCGGTCGTGGACGGCATCGACCTCGGCGACGGCATGGATCGAAATCTCGCCTTCGGTCGTCCGGATCGCGATTGGCGCGGCGGTGCGGGTGAGCGTCAGCATCCTTTCGCGGACGACGAGGACGCCGCGGATTTCTGCGGCCGGGATGAAAAGCGGCGGACGTCGGGACATGATCCAGATCCCGCCCTCGGCCTCCACGATCAGAACCTCCGGCATGAGGGCCACCTTCACCGCCAGATATGCGAAGAAACCGCCGACGGCGAGGAAGAACAGGACACCGATGACGAGGATTCCGTAGATGCCGCCCTTCGAGACGATCTCGACGACCATGAAGACGGCACACAGCAGCATCAGGAATGCAGTCACGCCGTAGATCAACGTCGCCTCGCCGTATTTCTCGGCGATCGGCTTCCTATCTTCCATGTCGAGCACTCCCCTATCCGATGTACCGGCAGTCCCTGACGAACGGGTCATCCGGCCTATGATGAATGGATTGGATTCACGTCTATACGATATCACATCTTCGCCAAATGTCAATCGCCGACAAGAAAAAACACGGCCGAAGCCGTGTTCATTCGATGGACGTATCGGAGGGACGGTCGAGCTTGTCGAAGACGTTCAGGGCGGGCAAGAGGATGAGGACGTAGAACGTCGCCTCGATCGGCATCTTCAGGAGCCTTAGCGGCAGGTTGAGCCAGATCGAGTACCCCGGATTCACCGTCCAGAGCCAGAGCGGCGTCAGAAAGAGCGAGGTGAGCGCGTACATCGCGACCACCGCGAAGATCAGCTTCGACGGCTGGAAGCGGCCGTCCGCCTTCCGCATCAGGAAGTTGAGGGCGGCGATCCCGAGGGCCGCGAAGAGCGCGAATCCCGAGAGCAGCAGCTTCGACGAATTGTCGAGGGTGCGGCTGTAGACCGCCTCGATGTCGAAGAAGTACCAGGTCGAAAGACCGAGGAGCACCGCCGCGGCGACGTAGTTGAGGACATGGAACAGCCGACGTTCACCCTGGATCGCGGTGCGGATCAGGATCGCCGGAAGGACGCCGTAGAGCGCGGCGTTCAAGGTGTAACCGGGATGGAAGGCGTACCCGTGGGCGATCCCGAACAGGAAGAAGCCGACGAGGTCCTGGACGATGCCGGCGACGCCGCCGTAGACGGGACCGTAGAAGACGCCGGCGAGGATGATCGGCAGATATCCGATCGAGAAGCGGATGACCGGGTTCTCCGTCGGCGGGAGCGAGATCGCGAGGAATTCGGACAGGACGACGCCGATCGCCACGAGCATGCCGGTGAAGATCGGTTTCTGCAGACGCTTGTTTCGCATGGGGCTCCTTCACCGGCCGGGATCGAAATCGACCGGACCGCGTCCCGTCGATTCCAGGAAGCGGTTGACCTTCGAGAACGGGCGGGATCCGAAGAACCCGTAGTTCGCGGAGAGGGGGGACGGATGCGGGCTCTCCAGGACGAGATGGCGCGGATCCGTGATCAGGGACTTCTTCGAGCGGGCGTTGGCGCCCCAGAGAAGGAAGGCGAGCGGTTCGGGATGACTGTTTAGGAGCGCGATCACGCGGTCGGTGAACGTCTCCCACCCGAATCCCTTGTGCGACAGCGGCCGGTTCTTCGCGACCGTCATCACGGTGTTGAGGAGAAGGACGCCGCGCTCGGCCCAGCGGGTGAGGTCGCCGGCGGCGGGGATCGCGACGCCGAGGTCGTCGCGGAGTTCCTTGAAGACGTTCTGAAGCGACGGCGGGACGGGAATGCCCGCCGGGACGGAGAAGCAGAGGCCCATCGCCTCGCCCGGATTGTGGTAGGGGTCCTGGCCGAGGATCACGCACTTCACGGTCGCGTAGGGCGTGAGCCGGAACGCCTGGAAGACGCGGTCGATCGGCGGGTAGCACGGGCCGTTCCGATATTCCTCCTTGACGCGTTCGGTCAGTTCGCGGAAATAGGGCTTGGCGAACTCCGCTTCGAGGAGTCGGCCCCAGTCGTTGTCGAGCATCTTCTCACTTCCTCGTCGGATCGATCCGCGAGGCGCAGGAAGCCGACGTGCAGCCGCCGCAGCCCGAAAAGCCGTCGGGGAACTCGCATCCCTCCGGCGCCTTGGTCTTCTCGTTCCACTTGTAGGCGAGCACGTACACGGCGATCAGGACAACCAGGACGATGCCGCCGATGATGTAGGGCATGGGATCACCACCGTTCGCAAGCGTATTATAACACAGAACCCGCGGGAAGAAAAAAGGTTCGCGCGCGGCGAACCCTTTCCTACTCGATCGTCCGGACCCGCGCGAGCAGTTCCGCCGAGAGGGCGTCGAGGCGCGACTTCGCGAGCGCGGGATCGGAATCGACGACGCCGACGTAGATCTTGAGCTTGGGTTCCGTCCCGGAGGGGCGAAGGACGAACCACGCGTCCTCGTCGAGGATGAACTTCATGACGTTCGACTTCGGGAGCGAAAGCGGCGTCCGGACCAGTCCTTCGACGCGGACGGAGGCTTCGTAGTCTTCGCGCGCCAGAACCCGGAGGCCGGCGACGGATGACGGCGGCGCGGCGCGGAACGAGGCGACGATGCGGTCGATCCGCTTCGCGCCTTCGACGCCGAACAGGTCGACGTTGTGGAGCGTCTCGAGATGGGTGCCGTAGATCGCGTACAGGTCGTTCAGGCGGTCGGCCAGGGTCTTTCCCCGGGCGCGCCAGAAGTTCGCCGCCTCGGCGGCGAGGAGCAGCGCCTGGAGCGAATCCTTGTCGCGCACGAAGTCCTTCACGACGTAGCCGTAGGACTCCTCGTATCCGAACACGAACGAACGGTCGGTGCCTTCGAGGAAACGCGCCTGTTCGCCGATGAACTTGAAGCCGGTGAGGGTCGAGACGACCTCGAGTCCGTAGGCTCGCGCGACCTTGGCGCCGAGGTCGGAGGTGACGATCGTGTTGAAGACGACGCCCTTCGCGGGCAGTCCGCCGTGCTCCTTGAGACCGGCGAGGAGATAGTCGATCAGGACCGCTCCGGTCTGGTTGCCGGTGAGCAGCCGATAGCCGTCGCCTTCGCGGACCGCGACGCCGAGGCGGTCGGCGTCCGGGTCGGTTGCGACGAGGATGTCCGCCGCGACGGCGCGCCCCTTGTCGATCGCAAGCGCGAACGCCTCCGGATTCTCCGGATTGGGCGACTTGACGGTGCCGAAGAACGGGTCGTGGACCATCTGCTCGGCGACCGTGTCGTAGGCGTAGCCGCATTCCGAAAGAAGCCGCACGGCGAGTTCGGCGGCGGTGCCGTGGAGCGGCGTGAAGACGATCTTCAGGTCCTTCTTCGCGTCCGGTCGGAGCTGTACGGTCTTGACGCGTTCGAGATAGGCACGATCGACGTCCCCGCCGATCGTCTCGAACAGGCCCCGTCGCTTCATCGCGGCCGGATCCGCGACGGCGATCGAGAACGGATCGTCGACGGCGTCGACGAAGGCGGCGATCGCGTCGGCGTAGGCCGGGGTGTACTGGCAGCCGTACTCGTCGTAGATCTTGTAGCCGTTGTACTTCGGCGGATTGTGGCTGGCGGTGATCACGATGCCGGCGAGGGCGGACAGATGGCGGACGGCGAAGGACAGTTCCGGTGTCGGCCGGAGCGCGTCGAAGAGATAGCTCTTGATGCCGTGGGCGCCGAGGACGCGGGCGGACTCGAGGGCGAATTCGCGCGACATGTTGCGGTTGTCGTGGGCGATCACGACGCCGCGGGAGAGCGCGGAGGGGACGTAGCGGTCCGCGAGATAGCGGGCAAGGCCTTCGTTCGCCTTGCGGACAGTGTAGACGTTCATCCGGTTCGTCCCGGCGCCGACGATGCCGCGGAGACCGCCGGTGCCGAAGGACAGGGAGGTATAGAACATGTCTTCGAGTTCGGTCTCGGAACGGTCCTCGAGATCTTTCCGGACGATCGGATCGAGGTCGGTCCGGTTCATCCAGGTCTGATAGGTCTGTCGCCACATGGTCGGGGCTCCTTTCATCGTCGGTTCGTTTCCAGAAAAAATCCTTTTGAACACGTCAAAAGGATGGGAGGTTCAACGGATGTAATCAACGACGCCGTCCTTGATCGTCTTCGGATCGGGATCGGGACCCGTCGGGTGGCCGATCGCGATCGCGCAGTCGTGTTCGTACCCCTCGGGAATCTTCAGGAGGCGGTTGACGTCGACGACGTTCGACTGGTGGTAGAGGTAGCGGGTCTGGCCGACGATGACCGAGCCGAGTCCGAGCGATTTCGCCGAGAGCGCCAGGTTTTCGAGGGCGGCGCCGCAGTTGATCTCGCTGAAGCCCTCGATCGCCGAGGAGAGGAAGATGACGACGGGGGCGTGATAGAAGACGTGATATCCCGGTTCCTTCCTGATGCCGAGGCGGTCCATGCCGGCGAGGGTCATGTCGTTCAGCGTCTCGATCGTCTTCCTGTCGGTGATGACGGTGAAGTGCCACGACTGCTTGTTCCGCGAACTCGGCGCATGGATGCCGCATTCGACGATCAGCTTGAGGTCTTCTTCGCGGACGGGTTCCTCGCTGTACTGCCGGACGCTCCGGCGTGACAGGATCAGATCGATCATCGGGTTCTTCATCGTGATACCTCCTAGTCTTCCAGAATCTTCGGAGCGAGCAGGGGATGACAGGGCTCCGCGACTTCCATCGTGAAGCTGGCGGCCTTCTTGCCGCAGTTGATCGATTCGTGCATCGATAGCCCCTTGGCGAGGCCGTAGACGGTGCCGGCGACGAGGGCATCGCCGCAGCCGTTCGAGGAGACCGGGTTCTTCGTCTCGAAGATGGCGGTCTGGTAGATGCGCCGTTCGATGTTGTAGGTGATCGGTTCGGGACCGTTGGTCACGACGACCGTCTTCACGCCCGTCGCGAGCAGGTCCTTGACGCCGTAGATGATGTCGTCCGCAGGCCGTCCGAGCAGTTCGGAGAGCTCGCCGCGGTTGACCTTGAGGAGCCATACGCGATCGAGGAACGGACGGATCCTGCCGACCTTGGCGCGGCTGACGCCGTCGACCACGATCTTCTTGTCCGCATAGCGGGCGGTGAGCCTGTCGAGCACGGCGGCGGGCAGGTTGGCGTCGAGGACGAGGATGTCGAAGCCGTCGATGTCGCCGTCGAAGGGAACGAAATCTTCGGGAGTGAGCGAATCCATGACGCGGAAATCGCTCACCGCCGTGGTCAGAACGCCGTCGGGTTCGTGGATCGAAAGGTATTTGCCGGAAGGTCCGGGGCGGACTGGGGAAAGGGCGAAGGCGACCCCGGCGCGCGTCAGGTGCTCGCGCACGAAACCGGCGAAGACATCGTCGCCGAAGAAGGTGAGGAGGGCGACGTCGAGGGAAAGCCGCGTCAGGTTCTCGGCGATGTTCTTGCCGACGCCGCCGACCGAGAGGCCGACTTCGCCGGGATTGGAGTCGGCGGGAAGGATCGCCCGCGTGCCGACGCCGGAGATGTCGACGACGGCCGCGCCGATCACGAGGATCCGGTCCATGGTCTACTCCAGGATGTTGGACGTGATGTAATCGACGCCCATCTTGATCAGACGCTCGGCGGCGGCCTTGTCGTCGACGGTCCAGACGGCGACCTTGAGGCCGATCAGATGCGCCCGCTTGAGGAGGTCTTCGCCAACCTTCTCCCAATGGACGTCCATGCCGATCTGGTGCTTTTCGCAGAAATCGATGCCCTTTTCGGTGACTTCGCTCATCAGATACATCATCTCGAATCCCGGGTAGGTCTTCTTGACGTAGGCGAGATAGCGCTCGTCGAAGGAGATGATGGTCGTCTTCTCCTCCATCTTGTGGCGTCGGATCTCGCCGATCACGACGTCGACGTTCTCATTCGAAAGGCCGCTCTTGAGTTCGATGAAGCAAGCCTTCTTGTAGGTCTTGCAGATGACGAGGTATTCCTCGAGCGTCGGGATCGTGACGCTCTCGGAGAGGTTGCCGGTCTTGCGGTCGATCAGCGCGAACTTGCGGAGTTCGTCGTAGCGGAAGGAGGGAATGTACAGGTTCAGGAGACCGAGGCGAAGGAGGGTGTCGTCGTGCGACACGACGATCTTGCCGTCGCGGGTCGCATGGACGTCGCATTCGATGCCGAAATAGCTTCGGTTCGCCGCGGCGATGAAGGCGTTCACGGTGTTTTCCGTTTCGATCCCGGAAAGGCCGCGGTGAGCGACCATGCCCTTGAAGTACTTGTCGATTTTCACGGTGTTCATGCTGTCACGCTCGCTTCTTGTTCCTTCTCTATCATTATACCAACTTCGGGCGTCTTTTGACACAACAAGTACGCGAATTTCTCGCGAGCGCGTCCGCATGCGCCCCCGACCATGGTATAATGGGATTCGACAAGAGGTGATCCGCATGACCATCGGCCAGCTCCAGATGAGCTTTTCCCGCTACAAGACCGCCAGCGCGGTCGAGAAGTCGCTTCTCCCCGCGTTCTTCCTCCCGATCCCGCTCTTCGTCATCCTGTTGAACGCAGGCATCTTCATGTCGCTCTACCTGTCCGGTTCTCCGATCGAGTTCAACGGCGTCCTCCGCACCCCCGGAGATCCGCTCTACGAAGCGGGCTTCTGGTCTCTCATCCGCTTCTTCGTCCTGTTTTCCGCGATCTTCCTCACGGTCGGCATCGCCATTCTGGTTCGGAGCGAAAAGCGCCGACACTGGCTCTCGATCGACGCCGACGGGCGATATGCGATCTTGGTGGTCACACGCCATAAGGAGATCCTCACCCTCCCCGGATCGACCCATGAGTACGACCGGAGAAGCGGTCGGGTCGCTTCGACGACCCAAAGCAGGATCGCGCCGACACCGTTCGATCCGGTCTTCTTCTGGGCGTTCCGGGAACAGGAGGACGAAACCTGGAAGGTCAGGGAGAAACCCGGTCGGATCATCCTGAAACGGACCGTCGGACCGACGGGGGTCTCCTTCGCGTCGCGACGGATCCTCACCTGGTCGATCCGACTCGACGAATCCGGACGTCCGCTCCGCGCGACCTATTCCGTCGGTCAGGGTTCGTCTTCGAGCTACAGCATGACATCCCTGAAGCGCTTCGTCTACGCGGACGTGGGCGCCTCCCTCCGGATGCCGATCCGTCCCGAACTGCGGGCCGTGATCGAGGATCCGACGATCGCCTCGATGCTCTGATCCCAAACGAAAGAAACGAGGTTTCCCTGCATGGGAAACCTCGTTTTTCAAGATGGATTCAGTCGGAATCTTCGCACACGTCTCTGCCCTTGATCAGCGGCGAGACGCGCTTGTAGATGACGATGACGATCGCCGAGATCACGAGCCCCTTGAAGACGTTGAAGGGGACGATTCCGAAGAGGATGCCGGTGCGGACGTCGGTGATGTAGGGGATCGCGATCGAGAACTGCAGGATCAGGTCATCGAGCGAGAGGCCCATCAGTCCGGCGTACCACGGAAGCAGCACGTACCAGTTGAGCAGGGCGCCGGCGGCGGTCATCACGAAGGTCCCCGCCGCAAGCCCGATCAGGGCCGCGCCGCGGGTCCGGTGGAACCGGTAGACGAGCGAAGCGGGCAGCACGAACGCGATCCCGATCAGGAAGTTGGCGAGTTCGCCGATTCCCCAGGTCAGGGTTCCCTCGATGAGCAGGTTGACGGTGATCTTGATCCCTTCGATCGCGATCCCGGCGATCGGACCGAGTGCGAACGCGCCGATCATCACCGGCACCTCCGACAGGTCGAGCTTGAGGAACGACGGCCCGAGGAACGGGATCGCGAATTCAGCGAGCATGATCACCGCGGACATCGTGCCGAGGATCGCGACGAGCGCGAGCCAGCGGACCGGCGTCGTCCGTCTCTTGACGCAGTTGACTTGATTGTTTTCCATCGGAATCCTCCCAAAGAAAATCGCCCCGTGCAAGGGGGCGATTTCGTGCGCAAAGGAAGCGTTGCGCCGACTTCTTCCATCCAGACTGTACTGTCGGTTCGGGAATTCCACCCGATCGTGCTTGCGCTTGCGGACTCTACCGCCGGTGGGGAATCGCACCCCGCCCCGAAGTCGTATGTTCGATTGTATTTCCATTATACCGCAGAACGGAGATGGATGCAAGCCTCAGGCGACGATCGCGTAGGCGCGCACGGGCGACCCGTCGAGGCCGACGAGCGGCAGCGGTGCGCACGAGAGGAAGAACGCCGGCGGCAGTCCTTCGAGGGCGCAAAGGGTCTCGACGACGACGATGCCGGCGCCGAGCAGGTCAGAATGACAGGCGGCGTTGTCGCTTTTCCCATATTTGACGGAAGGCATGTCGACGCCGAGGAGGACGATGTCCCGCTCCTTCAGAAACGCGAAGAGCGACGGTTCGAAGCCGGGGTGTCCGGTGAAGAAGTCGGTTTCGCCGAACCGGCGTTCCCAGCCGGTCGAGACCAGCAGGCGCGGCGTCCGTTCGCACAGCCGTTCCCAGGCCGCGGCGAGGTCCGCGGTCCGGACGATCCCGTCGTGCGGGGTCACGCGGATCAGATTCGCGCGGCCGACGGTCTTCGCGATGGCGATTCCGTCGACGCCCGACCCCGCGGCGAAAAAGTGCCGCGGCGCATCCAGGTGGGTTCCCACGTGGAGTCCGGTCGTCACCTGCGCGAGCCGGAAGCCGACGTCCCCCGCCTCGTGGGCGACGGCGACCCGGAAGGACGGGTCGCCCGGATAGACGGGAGTTTGCTCGGAGAGCGGCCGGGTCAGATCGACGAGTTGCTCATTCTGCCGCATCGGCGGACTCCGTGTAGGCGGCCTTCTCGGAAGCGGAGAGGCGGGCGATGACGAGGTAGCGGTCGATCTTGTCGAAGGCGACGGTATAGCTCACGGTGCCGTCGACGTCGTCCGCCGTCGTCCCGTAAGAAACCTCGAGCGCAAGCAGGTCGGCGTCGTGCGTGAAGGTCACGGCGACGGTCGCGAAACGGACCGAATCGATGTCGGCGGGGACGTGGAAGGTCGATTCGATCATGGTGGCGTCGAACTCGAACTGCACCGTACACTGGTCGGCGTCGACGACGAACGAATCGGCGCGCGTGTCGGCCTCGTTGATCTCGTCCTTGAGGAACGAGCGGTAGAGAGACTCGAACTCGGCGCGCGGGGTCGTCGACCACGTGCGCGTGACGGTTCCGTTCTCGTTGCGGGCGACGTAGACGCGTCCGTCTTCGTACTGGGTCTCGGAATTCTGCCAGCGGTCGGGCTCCTCGATCGTCGTGGCGACGTAGGCGATCAGATCGTCGGCGCCGCCGTGCTTCAGCCGGACCGTCATCGACTCCGTCGTCTCGACGGACCCGGCGACGTAGGTCGACGCATAGTCGAGCGTGAAGGATTCGGCCGAAAGCCAGCGGGAGATCGCCTCGTTCATGAGGTCGAAGGCCTCGTCGGCGGTATAGTCTGGAAGCGTCCGTTCGCAGGCCGTCAGGCTGCCGGCGAAGAGGAAGGCAAGGAGGAGCAGGAGCGTTTTTTTCATGGGTCAGTCACCTCGATGAAGATTATATCAAAGAACCGTCCGCCCGTATCCGAAAACGATGAAAAAGGCGGATCCCGTCGAAAGCGGGATCCGCCGGTTCACGGCAGGCAGGACGGTTCGACGTGCCAGATGCCCTCCGCGTATTCGCGGATGGAACGATCGGAGCTGAACACGCCGCTCCGGGCGATGTTGACGATCGCCGACCGGAACCACCGCCGCGGGTCCTTGTAGGCCTCGTTCGCCCGTTCGTGGGCGTCGCAGTAGGCCCGGAAATCCTTCAGGATCAGATACGTGTCGTCGTAGAGGAGCCGGTCGCGGATCTCGCGGAACTCGTCGGGGGCGACGTTTTGGAAGAAGCCGTTCACGAGCCGGTCGAGGGTCAGCCGGAGCTCGGGGTCGGATTCGTAATGGTCCATCGGGCGGTAGTTGCGCTCGCGCGCGATCCGCGTCACGTCCTCGGATCGGAGGCCGAAGACGAAGATGTGGTCGTCGCCGACCAGTTCGTGGATCTCGACGTTGGCCCCGTCCTCGGTGCCGATGGTGAGGGCGCCGTTCATCATGAACTTCATGTTCCCGGTGCCGGAGGCCTCCTTCGAGGCGGTCGAGATCTGCTCGGAGAGGTCCGCCGCCGGCATGATCTTCTCGGCGTAGCTGACGTTGTAGTTTTCCACGAAGACGACCTTGAGGAGCGCGTTCGTGTCGGGATCGGCGTTCACCTTGTCGCCGATCGTGTTGATCAGCTTGATGACCTTCTTGGCAAAGAAGTAGGCGCCGGCGGCCTTCGCGCCGAAGACGAAGGTATGCGGCACGTATCCGGCCTTGAAGGCGGGATCGGTCTTGAGCTTCTCGTAGACCGCCATGATGTGAAGCGCGTTCAGCAGCTGGCGCTTGTACTCGTGGAGGCGCTTCACCTGAATGTCGAAGAGCGAGTCGGGATCGACCTCGACGCCGTGCTCGGAACGGATCCGGGCGGCGAGGGCGGCCTTCTTGGCGCGCTTCATCTCCGCGATCGAGGCCTGGACCGCGCCGTCGTCGGCGAAGCGTTCGAAGTCGGAAAGCTTCGCGGGATCCTTCCGCCAGCCGACGCCGATCGCGCCGTCGAGGATTGCGGTCAGTTCCGGGTTGGAGTGGATCAGCCAGCGGCGGTGGGTGATGCCGTTGGTCACGTTCTTGAACTTCTCCGGCATGAGCCGGTAGAAGTCGTTCATCTCGATGTTCTTCAGGATGTCGGTGTGGAGCTTCGCGACGCCGTTCACCGAACGGCAGGCGACGAGGCAGAGGTTCGCCATCCGGACCTGGCCGCCGGCGATGATCGCCATCCGGTTGACCTTCTCGATCTGGTCGTAGGTGTAGCGTTCGAGGAGATCGTTGGTGAAGCGGCGGTTGATCTCCTCGATCAGCTGGAAGATTCTGGGCAGGACCGGCTGGAGGAGATAGGTCGGCCATTTCTCGAGCGCCTCGGACATGATCGTGTGGTTCGTATAGGCGGTCGATGCGGTCACGATCCGCCAGGCGTCTTCCCACTCCATGCCCTCCTCGTCGACGAGGATGCGCATCAGTTCCGGGATGATCAGCGTCGGGTGCGTGTCGTTGATGTGGAAGACGGCCTTCTCGGCGAGGTTGCGGACGGTGCCGAAGCGCGCCTTGTGGCGGCGCACGACGCCCTTCACGCCGGCCGAGGTGAAGAAGTACTGCTGCATCAGCCGGAGCCGCTTGCCGTCCTCGGTGGTGTCGTCGGGATAGAGGAAGCCGGAGAGCTTCTGGAGTTCGAACTCGTACTCGAACGCCGAACGCCCCTTCGGATATTTGCGCGACGCCTCGGCGTTCCAGAGCCGCAGGTGGTTGACGACGCCGTTGTCGGCGCCGACGATCGGGACGTCGTAGGGCACGGCGCGCACGTACATCCCGGGCCGGTAGACGAACTTCCCGTCGACCCATTCGACGTTGCCGCCGAAGGCGACGTCCTCGGACTCCTCCTCCTTGCGGACCTCCCAGACGTACCCGTCGGAGAGCCAGTTGTCGGGACGCTCCTCCTGGTATCCGTTCTTGATCGCCTGGCGGAAGAGACCGTAGCGGTAGCGGATGCAGTGGCCGAAGCCGGGGATCCCGAGCGAGGCCATCGAATCGAGGTAGCAGGCCGCGAGGCGGCCGAGACCGCCGTTTCCGAGACCGGGGTCGGATTCGAACTCCTCGAGTTCGTTCAGGTCGAGGCCGAGGCCATCGAAGGCCTGTTCGGCGACGTCGCGGACGCCCATGTTGATCAGGTTGTTGGTGATCAGGCGGCCCATCAGGAACTCCATCGAGAAATAGTAGACTTCCTTGGCGCCGCGCTCCTCGAGGCGGCGGGACGTGGCGATCCAGTCGTCGGCGATCGCTTCGCGGACGAGGGTCCCGAGGATGTTGAAGCGCTGGCGCACGCTCGAAGAAGCGACGTCGGTCAGATAGGTCGCGCGGAGCCGTTCGACGAACGTCGCCGCGAAGACGGCGGGAGATTGGAAATGGGGTTGTTTCATGGTTGACACCTCACTACGGAGCATTATACCATCGCACGCGCACGCAACGCGAGAAGAATCTCAGGTAATCGGTTACAGCATCGTCTTGTACAGCTCGACGTACGCCTTCGCGGACGCCTCGAGCGGGAACCGCGAGGCCATCGCGTTCTGGACGAGGCGGTCCCAGTCCTCGCGCCGGTCGCGGAACAGGTGGAAGGCGTTCTGGAACTGGTAGACGAGGTCGCGGGCGTCGTAGTTGTAGAACTTGAAGCCGTTCCCGCGCCGGGCGACGGCGTCGAAGGTCTCGACCGTGTCGTTGAGTCCGCCGGTCTGGCGGACGATCGGCACGGTGCCGTAGCGAAGCGCGATCATCTGGCCGGTGCCGCACGGCTCGAAGCGCGAGGGCATCAGGAACGCGTCCGCGCCGGCGTAGATCGCGTTCGGATTGGCGGAATCGTAGCCGATGTTGAGGCGGATCCGTCCGGGGTAGCGCTCCGCGATCGCCTTCAGGGCGTCGACGTAGCGGTCTTCGCCGGTGCCGAGCAGGACGAACTCGACGGCCGGGTCGGCCATCATCTCGGGCAACGCCGCGATCAGGATGTCGAAACCCTTCTGTTCGGCGATGCGGGTGACCATCGCCGCGACGAAGCGGTCTTCGCCCTCGAGGAGTCCCATCGCCTTCTGCAGGTGTTCCTTGCAGGCGCGTTTCCCCGCGGATGCCGTGGAGGCGTCGTAGCGTTTCCGGATCGTGAGGTCGTTTTCGGGTCCGACGTCGGGGTCGAGGCCGTTCAGGATCCCGTAGAAGTCGCGGTCGCGGCGGAGGAAGGCCTCGATCAGGTTCTTCGCGTAGTATTCGTAATGGAGCTCGTCGCGGTACGTCGGCGAGACCGTCGTGATCCGGCCGGCGTTGTAGAGCGCCGACTCGAGGAAGTTGACGTAGGCCGAGGTGATCTGGTAGTCGGGGATGCCGAGTTTCGTGATCACCGACGACGGCGAGACCCCCTGGTATTCGACGTTGTGGACGGTGAGGACCGTCTTCAGGTCGCGATAGCGCGGGTCGCGCTTGAGCAAAAGCGGCACAAGACCCGGATGCCAGTCGTGCACGTGCACGACGTCGGGCTGTTCGTCGAGCGCCGAGAGGTAGCCGACGGCCGCCTTCGCGAAGAAGGCGAAGCGGTCGCCGTCGTCCTCGTAGCCGTAGAGCGCCGGCCGGTCGAAGAAGTCGTAGGACTCGACGAAGAGGAAGACGGCGCCGTTGTCGGTCACGCGGAAGAGCGAGGTCTTGTACCGCGTCCCGCCGTACTCGACGATCTGGTCGCAGACGTTCTCGAGGAAGAGGTGGTACTTCTCCTTGATCCTCGGATACAGCGGCATCATCACGGACGAGCGCACGCCGAGCGCGGGATAGCGCACGGCGAGCGCGCCGACGACGTCGGCAAGGCCGCCCGTCTTGACGTACGGAACGCATTCGGCGGCGACCTGCAGGACGGTGAGGTCGACGTCCCTCGCGACGACCTGCTTCTTCTCGGTGAGGAAGAGGTCGTCGGCGGTGCCCTCGATCACGGCACCGGCGAGGACCACGGTCTCCTTGTCGAGGATCGCGCCCTTGACGACGGCGTCCTCGCCGATGTCGCACTGGTTCATCACGACCGAATCGACGACGACGGCGCCCCTGCGGACCACGGCCTTGCGGCCGATGAGCGAATTGATGACGGTGCCGTCGATCACGGCGCCGGAGGCGACGATCGCCCCCTTGATGTCGGCGTGCTCGCCGTAGCGTGAGGGGGAGGACATCGTCTCCTTCGAGTAGACGGGGCGGTTCGGGTTGAAGAGCTGGCTCTTGACGTCGAGTTCGAGGAGCGCCATGTCGGCGCGGTAGAGGTCCTTCGGGCTCTCGATCAGGAAGCAGGCGGATTCGAACACGTAGGTGTTGCGGACCAGCTCGGGGGCGTAGTCGAAGACCTCGTTCATGTTGCGGAAGTTGATCCCGTCGTAGTCGAGGACGTAGGACAGGAGCGTCTTGCGGGCGATGATGAAGGTGTTCAGGCGCTTGCCGTCCTGGTCGCGGACCTCGGTGACGTCCGCGTGCTTCATCAGATGGTCGTGGAGGACGACGTTCAGGTCGATGTTCCAGACGATGTTGGCCGAGGTGACGACGACGTACTCCTGGGTGCTCCGGAGGAAGTACTCCTGGTGCTCGTACATCCTCTGGAAGCTGATCGCGTCCTCGTAGGTGAGGTTCATGTTCTTCGGCTGGAGGATGAAGATGCCGTCCTTGCGGCGTGACAGGTCCCAGCGTTCGCCGGAACCGATGTGGTCGGCGAGCGAACGGTAGTTGCCGTAGGGGAAGATGGCGACGTTCTTGATCCCGGAGTTCTTGCAGTTGGAGAGGGTGAAGTCGACGAGGCGGTATTTCGCTCCGAACGGAAGCGCCCCCGGCATGCGGTGGCGCGTGAGCTGGGCGAAACTGCCCTTGGCGGTCGCGTCGACGACCATGAAGAGGTCATTCATCGGACCGACCTCCCAGCGACGTGAGGTTGGCGGTGTCGAGGACGACCGTTTCGGCTGCCTCGAGGCGGTAGTTCTCCGGCACGATCACGCCGGCGTTGACGATGACGTTCCTGAGGGTGGCGTTCTCGGAGACGAAGACGTCCGGAAGCAGGACGCAGTCCTCGACGTGGGCGTTCTTCATCACCACGGAGCGGTAGGCGACCGTCGAATGGACGACCGTGCCGTCGATCGTGGACCCGTCGGCGATCACCGACGACCGCACCGATCCGGACGGGAGCACGACGTGCGGCGGAAGGTTGAGCGACCGCGAGTAGACCGGCAGGTTCTTCGAGGAGTTGAGGCCGAGGAACTCAGGATCGTCGAGCATGTCCATGTTCGCTCGGTAGAGCGATTCGACCGTGCCGACGTCGCGCCAGTAGCCGCCGAAGCGGTAACAGGACACTTCCTCGCCGGAGCGGATCGCATGGGGGATGACGTTTTTCCCGAAGTCGACGAGTTCGTCCTGAGGACCGCCCGCGAGCAGGCGTTCGAGGTCGCGCGTGTTGAAGAGGTAGACGCCCATCGAGGCGAGGTTCGACTTCGGCCGTACGGGCTTCTCCTCGAAGCCGACGACGCGGTCGAAGGCGTCGGTCTCGATGATGCCGTAGCGCGACGGATCCTCCCAGTCGACCTCGATGCCGGCGATCGTGATGACGGCGCGGCGGCTCACGTGGTGCGCGAGCATCTTCTGATAGTCCATCTTGTAGATGTGGTCGCCGGAGAGGATCAGGACGTAGTCGGCGGCGAATTCGCGGACGAAGCTGAAGTACTGGCGGACGGCATGTGCCGTCCCCTTCTGCCACATCACGTTCTCGGCGGAGGAGTACGGGGTGAGGAAGCGGACGCCGCCGTCGATGTTGTCGAGGTCCCAGGAGGCCCCGGACCCGATGTAGTTCATCAGCTCGTACGGTTCGTACTGGGTGACGATCCCGACGACGTCGACGTTCGAATTGGCGAGGTTGGAGAGGGTGAAGTCGATCAGACGGTACTTCGCGCCGAAAGACACGGCCGGTTTGGCCGTGTCCTTGGTGATTTCCTTCAGTCGGACGCCCTTTCCGCCGACGAGAATCATGGCGACGATCGTCTTCTTCATCCGTCCGTCCCCCCTAGTCCCGTTCGTCGGCCGCGCTCGCGGAACGCGGGCGGAAACGGAAGATCGTCGCCGACAGCGGCGCGATCTTCATCGTGACCGAATGCTCGCAGGCGTGCATCGGTTCCGGTTCCGACATGAGCGGCAGGCCGTTGTAGACGTTGGAGCCGCCGTAGACGTCCTTGTCGCTGTTCAGGATCTCCTCGTAGACGCCCGCCCGCGGGACGCCGACGCGATAGGCGTCGTAGGCGACCGGGGTCATGTTGAGGACGACGAGGCAGAAGTCGTCCTTGTCGGACGAATAGCGGACATAGGAGAAGATCGACTGGTCGCGGTTCGCCGAATCGATCCAGCGGAAGCCCTCGGGGGAGGCGTCGAGTTCGTAGAGCGCCTTGTGGCTGCGGTAGACCGAAAGCAGGTCGCGGCAGTACCTTCCCGCGCGCTCGTGGAGCGGATACTGGAGGAGGAACCAGTCGAGTTCCTCCTTGTCCTTCCACTCGTGCATCTGCGCGAACTCCCCGCCCATGAACAGGAGCTTCTTCCCGGGATGGGTGAACTGCAGGCCGAGGAGGGTGCGGTAGTTGGCGAATTTCTGCCAGTAGTCGCCCGGCATCTTGTTCACGAGCGACCGCTTGCCGTGGACCACCTCGTCGTGCGACAGCGGCAGCACGAAGCGTTCCGAGAAGGCGTAGACGAGCCCGAAGGTGATCAGGTCGTGGTGGTACCTGCGGTAGACCGGATCCTTTTCGAAATACCGGAGGGTGTCGTTCATCCACCCCATGTTCCACTTGTAGTCGAAGCCGACGCCGCCCTCGGCGACGGACCGGGTCATGTTCGGATAGGTCGTCGAATCCTCGGCGATGAGCAGGACCGAGGAGTCCTCCTGCTTCACCGCGACGGAGAGGTTCTGGAGGAACTCGATCGCCGGACGGTTCTCGCCGACGGCGGAATTGCCGAGGTAGTAGACGATGTTGGACACGGCGTCGATGCGGAACCCGTCGGCGTGGAAGCGGCGGATCCAGAAGAGCGCGTTGGAGATCAAAAAACTCCTCGTCGCGCCCTTCCCGAGGTCGAGGTTGACCGTCCCCCAGACGACGTTCTCGCGGATCTTGTAGTCGGCGTACTCGTAGGTCGGCTCGCCGTCGAACATGTATAGGCCGTGGGCGTCCTTGCAGATGTGCCCGGGAACCCAGTCGAGGATCACGCCGATGTTGTGCTCGTGGCACTTGTCGATCAGGTACATCAGGTCCTTCGGAACGCCGTAGCGCGAGGTGGCGGCGTAGAATCCGGTCCCCTGGTAGCCCCAGGATTCGTCGAGCGGATGTTCCACCAGGGGCATCAGTTCGACGTGCGTGAACCCGTTCGCCTTGACGTACGGGATCAGGTAGTCGACGAGCTCGTTGTACTTGTGGTACGACTTGTCCGGCTTCGTCATCCAGGTGCCGAGATGGACCTCATAGATCGCCATCCCGTCGTTTTCGTGGCGACGCGCGCGGCGCTTCTCGAGATAGGTCGAGTCGTGCCAGACGTAGCCGTCGAGGTCGTAGACCTTCGAGGCGGTCTCCGGCCGCAGGTCGGCGAAATAGGCGTAGGGATCGGCCTTGAAGATCGTCTGCCCGTAGCTCGTGACGATGCAGTACTTGTACTTCGTCCACTCGCCGATGCCGGGGACGAACAGGCTCCAGATTCCCGTCGGATCCGTCTTCTCGAGGACGTGGGTGCGGGAATCCCAGTCGTTGAACTCGCCGACGGCCGAGACGATCCGGGCGTGCGGGGCGTAGACGGTGAACTCGACGCCGGTCGTCGCACCCGCCTCGTCGCGGACGATGTGGGCGCCGAAATGGCGGTCTGCCTCGCGCAGCTTGCCTTCGTGGAACAGGAACAGGTCGAAATCGGACATCTTAGGATTCATCGTCTTCCTCCTTGTCGATGACGCGTCGGATCGTATCGTAGCGGTAGCCCTTGTTCATGAGCGCCTGGATCAGCTTCGCCCGGAGGGCATGGCCGTCGATTCCCTTCGCCGAGAGCCGCTTCCTCGCCTTGACGAGGTCGGTCGCGGCCTTCTTCTCTTCGTCTTCCCCGGCGGGAAAGTCGGCCAGACGGCCGTCGACGTAGGCGATCGCGACGGACGGGTCGTACCCCCGCTGGAGGAGGTGGGTCTTCATCGCCCGGACCGCCTTGGCGCGGGGCCGGGAGGAAAGCTGCGGAAGCCGCCGGTCGAACAGGCAGGCGAGGTTGCGGGCGACGGCCTTCGAGTCCAGCCCGGACACGGCCTCCTCGACGTAGTCGCGGAAGACGCCCTTGCGCTCGAGGTCGAAGCGCAGTTTCACCGGGCCGTCGCGCCGCGTGCCGAAATGGTAGTCGACGTAGGCGAGCGCGTAGGCGAGGTCGTCGACGTACCCCTTCGCGAGCAGTTTCGCGTAGACCCGGTCGGCGAGCGTCGGATCCTCGGTCCGGGCCGCGAGGAAGGCGCGGATCTCGCGTGAAGTACGCGGCGCCCGCGCGATCGACCGGAGCGCGGCGCCGTAGAGGCCGTCGGCGTCGGCGTCAGAAAGGAGCCGGCGGTAGTCGGCCTCCTCGAGGGTCCGGCCGGGAAGCAGGCGGTATTCGACGACGAGGTCTTCGGAAAGCCGAAACGGGGCGACGACGCCGTCGTCCCCCGCGATGGCGACCTCGTAGTCGCCCCTAGCGTTTCTGGAGAAGCTCTTGACCGTCCTCATGGCGCACGACCGCCTCTTCCCTGCTCGACCATTCGCCGTGGATCTCCGAGGCCGGAGTCACGTAGACGAATGCTTTCGGATCGGTGTTGACGATGATGTTGCGGACGATGTGGTACTCGTCGTTCAGGATGACGATGACGAGCATCGTCTTCCTGTTCTCGGTGTATCCGCCCTGGCTCTGGATCTCGGTCATGCCGCGGCGGAGGATCTTGTAGATCTCCGTCTTGATCTCCCTGGGGTGGTCGGTGATGATGTTGACTGCCTTCTTCGACTGCGATCCGATCACGATCGAGTCGGAGACCTTGCCGGAGATGAAGACGACGACGATCGCGTAGAGCGCCGTCAGGATGCCTTCGTTGAGACCGGTCGGAAAGGTCAGGGCGCCGGCGACGATGATCGACGCCTCGACGACGTAGACCGAAGCGGAGAGCGAAAGCGGGGTGTACCGCTTCACGACCTTGATCGCGATGTCGGTGCCGCCGGTCGATCCGCCGTATTTGCAGACGATCCCGAAGCCGGCGCCGATGAGCATGCCGGCGTAGAGGCTGACGAGCAAAAGGTCGCCTTCGCCGTAGAGCGCGGACGGATCGGGAAAGACGAATTCGAAGAAGGCGAGGAACGCCGGGAACATGAGCGATCCCATGACCGTGTTGAGGAACTCCTTCTTCCCGAGGAAGGCGAGCGCGAGCATCATGAACACGGTGTTGAAAATGAGCGAGAACGCGGACAGCGGAACGTTCGGGAAAAAGCGCGTCATGATGATCGCAATGCCGGTGGCGCCGCCGGTCACGAGGCCGGAGGGCAGCACGAAGAAATAATACGCGACGGCCATCACGAAGATGCCGAGGGTGAGCCAGAAGTACTGTTCGATCTTGCCGATGCGGCGGATCCGGAAAGTGCGTTTCGTGCCGTTGACGTCCATACGTTCCTCTTGTCGTCCCCTCAGGACGCGCTGTTCTGGATCAGGTATGCGTTGATGAACGGATCGAGATCGCCGTCCATGACCTTTTGGACGTTGCCCGTCTCCTCGCCCGTCCGATGATCCTTGACCATCGTGTAGGGGCAGAAGACGTACGAGCGGATCTGCGATCCGAACGCGTTCGAGACGGTGTTCGTCATCAGCCCGGAGAGTTCCTGCTGCTTCTTCTCGAGTTCGAGCTGGTAGAGTTTGCCCTTGAGGACCTTCATCGCGGTCTCGCGGTTCTGGATCTGGCTGCGCTCGTTCTGGCAGGTGACGACGATCCGCGTCGGCAGATGCGTGATGCGGACTGCGGAGTCGGTCGTGTTGACCCCCTGGCCGCCGTTGCCGCTCGAGCGGTAGACGTCGATGCGCAGGTCGCCGTCGGGGATCTGGATGTCGATCGAGTCGTCGAGTTCGGGGACGACCGAGACGGAGGCGAAGCTCGTGTGGCGGCGTCCGGCGGCGTCGAACGGCGAGATCCGGACGAGGCGGTGGACGCCCGATTCGGCCTTGAGGTAGCCGTAGGCGTTCTTGCCGGCGACCTGGATCGTGGCCGACTTCAACCCCGCCTCCTGGCCGTCCTCGTATTCGAGCACGGTCACCTTGAAGCGGCGCGACTCGGCCCAGCGGAGATACATGCGGTAGAGCATCTGCGCCCAGTCCTGCGATTCCGTCCCGCCCGCGCCCGGATGAAACTCGATGATCGCGTTGAACTTGTCGTAGGGCTTGGAGAGGAAGAGGCGGACCGACAGGTCGGCGATCTTCTGGCGGAAGCGCAGGGCGTCGGCTTCGACCTGAGTCAGGTCGATGGTCTCGTCGATGAGGGCGAGTTCGTACGTCATCCGGAGGGTCTCGAGGATGTCCCTGATCTCGTCCCGGAGACCGACGAGAAAGCGGCATTCGTTCAGTTCGGCGATGACCGCCTGGGCCGACTTCTGGTCGTTCCAGAAGCCGTCCGCCTTCGTCTTCGCATCGAGTTCGGCGATCCGGGAGGCATAGCCGTTATGGTCGAACGAATCCGACATCTTCGCGTACTCGTCGTCGAGTTCGGCGAGCAGCACCTTCAGTTCCGGGTAGGTCATGGGAGAACCCTCGTTTCAGACGTCGCGGCCCTGGCCGTGACAGTATTTGTACTTCTTGCCCGAGCCGCAGGGGCACGGATCGTTGCGGCCGACGGTCTTGGTGGTGCGGACCGGCTGCTTCTTGACGTTCTCGTCTTCCTTGCCGGAGAGGGCGCGGATCGGCTTGGCGACCTGAACGCGCTCCGTGTTCATGCGCACCTGCGCCTTCAGGACGAAGCGGGTGACGTCGCGCTGGATGTTCTGAACCATGGTCTCGAACATCTGGAAGCCGCGTTCCTGGTACTCGCGGAACGGATTCATCTGGCCGTAGCTCTGGAGCGTGACCGCCTGGCGCAGTTCGCTCATCGCGTCGATGTGCTGGACCCAGAAGGTGTCGACGACGCGAAGCGTGATCGCCTTCAGGAATTCGTTGTAGGGCTTCTCGCCGGCGACGGCCTTCTTCGAGGCCGTCTCGCGGCGGTAGAGGTCCATCGCGTACTGCTTCGGATCGGTGGCCGGATTGACGAGGATCGCGCGGTCGACGACGTCCTTGGCGCAGTAGCGGTCGAGTTCCTTGAAGAGCTGTTCGCGGTCGTCGCCGTGGCGGGCGATCAGGCCGTCGATCGTCGCTTCGACCATCTGGTCGACGGACGGCTCGATCGATTCGTTGAAGAGCACGTCGGTCCGCTGCCCGTAGATGATCTCGCGCTGGCGGCGCAGGACCTCGTCGTACTGGAGGACGGTCTTGCGGCGGTCGAAGTTGTTGCCCTCGATCTGGTGCTGGGCGCGCAGGACGAGTTTGGAGAACATGCCGTAGTCGAGCGGGGTCTCGACGTCCGAGCCCTTCGTGGTCGTGATCATCCCGATCATCTTCTTGAACCGGTCGCCGCCGAAGCGCTTGAGCAGGTCGTCGTCGGCGGAAAGGTAGAAGCGCGAGTAGCCGGGGTCGCCCTGGCGGCCGCCGCGGCCGCGGAGCTGGTTGTCGATGCGGCGCGACTCGTGCCGCTCGGTGCCGAGGACGGCGAGTCCGCCGAGTTCCTTGACGCCGGGGCCGAGCTTGATGTCGGTGCCGCGGCCGGCCATGTTGGTCGCGATCGTGACCGCGCCCATCTGTCCGGCGTTGAGGACGATTTCGGCTTCGCGTTCGTGCTGTTTGGCGTTCAGGACGCTGTGCTTGATCTGGCGGCGCCGCAGGAGTTCGGAGAGCAGTTCCGAACTTTCGATCGAGATCGTGCCGATGAGCATCGGCTGGCCGAGCTTGTGGCGACGTTCGATCTCGTCGGCGAGGGCGACGTATTTCGCCTTCATCGAGGCGAAGATGAGGTCGTTGTCGTCGACGCGGACGACCGGCCGGTTGGTCGGGATCTCGACGACGAACATGTTGTAGATGTTGCGGAACTCCTCTTCCTCGGTCTTCGCCGTGCCGGTCATGCCGGCGAGCTTCTTGTACATGCGGAAGAAGTTCTGGAAGGTGATCGTGGCGAGCGTCGTGGTCTCCTTCTTGATCTGCACGGCTTCCTTCGCCTCGAGGGCCTGGTGGAGGCCTTCGGAGAACTGGCGGCCGTGCATCAGGCGGCCGGTGAACGGGTCGACGATGATGACGGTGTCGTCCTGAACGACGTAATCGACGTCGCGGGACATCGTGTAGTTCGCCTTCAGGGCGTTGTTGATGTGGTGGAGGAGGACGACGTTGTCGAGGTCGTAGAGGTTCTCGACGCCGAACTGCGCCTCGCCCTTCTTGATGCCGGCATCCGTCAGGCTGACGGTCTTGTCCTTGATGTCGACGGTGTAGTCCTCGGGGGACAGCCGGATCGCGAAGCCGTTGGCGCGCTGGTAGAGCTCGCCCGTGTTCTTCTCGCCGCCGGAAATGATCAGCGGGGTGCGGGCCTCGTCGATCAGGATCGAGTCGACCTCGTCGATGATCGCGAACGACAGCGGTCGCTGCACGATCGCTTCCCGGTAGATCACCATGTGGTCCCGAAGATAGTCGAACCCGAGCTCGTTGTTGGTCGAGTACAGGATGTCGCAGCCGTATGCTTCGCGCTTCTGCTCGGGGGTCAGTTCGCGGACGTTCAGTCCGACGGTGAGGCCGAGGAAGCGGAACAAATCGCCGATCTCGCCGTTGACTTCACGGCCGGCGAGGTACTCGTTCACGGTCACGATGTGCACGCCGGTGCCGCCGAGGGCGTTCAGATAGGCGGGCATGACGGCGGTGAGGGTCTTACCTTCACCGGTCTTCATCTCGGCGATGTTGCCTTCGTGGATCACGACGCCGCCCATCACCTGGACCTTGAAGGGGGTCATCCCGGTGACGCGGGTGGAGGCTTCGCGGACGTTCGCGAAGGCTTCGACGAGGATTGCGTCGAGCGGTTCTCCCGCTTCGACGCGTTTCCTGTAGGAAACGGTATTTTCGCGGATCTGGTCGTCCGTCAGCGCCTTGAAGGAATCGGCGAGGGCGAGGACCCGGTCGGCGATCTTTTCGAGCCGCCGCAGGGTCCGCTTGTTGGTATCTAGGAATGAGAACATGGGGTCACCTCTATTTGACATTTAATATCATACCATAGAATCGTGATGAACGACAACTGAAATTCCCGCTCCGAAAAAAGAGTGACCTTTTTAAGGTCACCCTCGGCTTCATTCGGTTTCGATCAGGCCGTATCCGCCGTCGTCGCGCTTGTACATCACGCAGACCTGGCGATCCTCGTTGCGGTAGATGAAGAAGTCGTGTCCGAGGAGTCCCATCTGGGTCAAGGCCTCGTCGTAGGAGAGGATGTCGAGCTTGATCTGCTTCTTGCGGACCGGACCGATGAGTTCCTTCTCGAGGGCCTCGAGGTCGAGGCCGTCCTCCTTGAAGGCGTCCCTGAGTCCCGCCCGCTCCTGCAGGCTCCGGTTCAGCTTGTGCTTGTTCTTGCGGATCTGGGCTTCCAGCTTGTCGACGGCCAGGTCGATGGCGGCGTACATGTCCTTGTCCTCGACCTCGGCGCGGATGGTGATGAATTTGATGGGAATCGTGATCTCGACCTTGGTGAGGTCGCGGTAGTACTTGCACACGACCACGGCTTCGAGTTCCTCGTTGAACACCTTTTCGATCTTGCGGAGCTTCTTTTCGACGTAACTGCGGATGGCCGGCGTGATTTCCAGGCCGCTCTTGCCTCTGACTTCCAGTTTCATGGCTTTCACTCCTCTCGATGGATGTGATGCAACTTCATTCTAACATCGAATTGTGATGTTTGTAAACGGGACGCGATGAAATCGACTCACTTTCTTCAAGATTCGAAAACGCGTCTTCGAACCGTTCCGGATCGACCAGAAAGAGGGACACGAAACGCACGTCGCGGAACGCCGCGACGGCCGGAAACCAATCCGCGAACGTGGCGGTTTCCGCGCACTCGAGGAGGACGACGACGGCGTTGCCCCGGGCGGCGTCCCCGACCGCCTCGAGGAGCGGTGCGACGCCGTCGTACAGGAGCACCGAGAGGTGGTGGTCAACGTTTTCCGCGTCGATCGCCCAGAGGAAGCGGGCGAGCCCGCCGGGGATCGGCACGGCGCACTCGCGCTTGCCCGCGGCGTACTTCCGGAGGCAGCGCGGACAGAACCGCGGCGGGCGGACGAGCGAGAAAAACGTCGCGCGGTATGCGAAGAAGGCGCCGCAGATCTCACAGACCATCGTCCAGGAGTCCCCGGCTCCGCGCCGTCCGGTTGGCCTTGCGGATCTCCCGGATCGCGGTCGTCATCGCGGCGCCCGCCAGTTCGGCGAAGAAGCGGACCTCGCCCGTCGGCGCGTCGGGACTGCGGCCGACGCGGCCGGCGATCTGGATCAGGACGTTTCGTTCGAAGATCCCGTCGTCCGCGCCGAGGACGGCGACGTCGATCGCCCGGAAGGTCACGCCGCGCTCGAGCAGGGTCGTCGTGACGAGAAGGTCGACGCGCCCCTCGCGAAAACGCCGGATCAGGATCGGGGAGGCCGCTTCGCGGCTTGAGACGCACGCGACGCGGTATCCATGGCGCTCCAGCGCCGCCGAAAACGATCGTCCGACGGCGACCGTCGGGACGAACAGAAGGGCGCGCCGCGTCGGACCGTCGCGCCGAAGCCAGCGGCCGACCGCCGCCGGAACGACGCCGCCGTCGAGCGCCGCCCTCAAGCCGTCGACGTATTCGACGACGGGGACGTCGAGCGGCCGGCGATGGAAGCGCGCGGGCAGAAAATAGGCGTTCTTCGCGGCTCCGGGAAGGGGTGTCGCCGACATCTCCACGAGCGCCGCGTCCGGTTTCATCGCCTTGGTCACGAGTCCGTGCAGGAAGGCGTCGCCGCGGTAGGGGAACGCGTCCGCCTCGTCGAGGACGACGAGGTCGAATTCGGCGTGGTAGTTGATCATCTGGTGGACCGTCGCGACGATCAGATGCGCGCCGGCATCGTCCTTCGACCCCTGGTACAGGGCGGCGATCCCGGTCATGGGAAAGATCGGTCGCAATCGCCCGGCGAGTTCTCGGACGACGTCCTTCCGCGGGATCGCGATGCAGACCCGACGGCCGTCGTTGAGTGCGTCGAGGATGCTTTCATAGAGGATCTCGGTCTTGCCGGCGCCGCACACGGCGTAGACGAAGGCGCGTCCGCCGTCCCGGATCCGTTTGCGGACGTAGGCCGAGGCCGCCTGCTGCTCGGGCGTCGGCGAGAACGCCGGCGAATAGCGGTGCACGACCGGCGCGAGCGGACGTTCATAGCGGTAGAGGACCGTATCCTCGTCCACGTGCCCGAACGCGAGGCAGGCGCGGCAATACCGTTTTCCCCATTCGTCGAAGACGCCGTCCGTGATTTCCGTCCCGCACCGCTGGCAGACGCCTCCGGCGATGCCGGGAACGGCCACAAAGACTCCCGGCGGGCGCCTTCCCACGCTTTCCTTCATGAAAACCACCCGTACCGAATGTTACGCCGGAACGGGTGGCTTTGCTTGTCAGAGGACGATGTTGACGAGTTTCTTGGGGACGACGATGATCTTCTTCACCGGCTGGACGCCGACGAGTTCGACGATCTTCGGGAGCGCGAGCGCGGCGGCCTTCGTCTCCTCCTCGGTCGCGGCGGCGGCGATCGTGAGGCGGTCGCGGACCTTGCCGTTCACGTTCACGACGATCTCGACGACGTCGTCGGACAGGCGGGCGGGATCAAACGAAGGCCAGGGATGGTCCGCGGGCGATCCGGCGAAGCCCTGCGTCTCCCAGATCTCGGAGACCATGTGCGGCGCGAACGGGAAGGTGAGCAGGAGCATCGTCTCGAGGTCGCCCCGGGTGATCGACGGGAGCGCGGCGGCTTCGTTGGAGAGGATCATCAGCTTGGCGATGGCGGTGTTGAACTTCATCGCCTCGATGTCGTCGCCGACGCCCTTGACGGTGCGGTGGACGAGGTTCTCGATTGACGGCGAACATCCGATCTTCGGCTCCACCTTCTCCTGGAAGCGCCAGAGCCGGTCGAGATATCTGCGGCAGCCCTTGAGCCCGTTCTCGTTCCACGGGGTCGGGAGCTCGTAGTCGCTGATGAAGAGGATGAACATGCGGAGCGTGTCGGCGCCGTATTCCTCGATGATGTCCATCGGGTTCACGACGTTCCCCCTGGATTTCGACATCTTCTCGCCGTCGGCGCCGAGGATCAGTCCCTGCGCGGTGCGCTTCCGGTACGGTTCGGCGTTCGGGACGAGACCCTCGTCGTGGAGGAACTGGTTCCAGAAGCGCGAGTAGATGAGATGCCGGGTGACGTGCTCCATCCCGCCGTTGTACCAGTCGACGCGGTCCCAGTAGCCGAGCTTGTCGGGCGCGGCGAAGACCTGCGGGTTCTTCGGATCCATGTAGCGGAGGAAGTACCAGCTCGATCCCGCCCACTGCGGCATCGTGTCGGTCTCGCGGCGCGCCGGACCGCCGCACTTCGGGCAGCGGCATTGCGTGAACGAGTCGATCTTGGAGAGCGGACTCTCGCCGGTGTCGGTCGGCTCGAAGCGCTCCACCATCGGCAGGCGCACCGGCAGATCCTCGTAGGGCACCGGGACGACGCCGCACCGGTCGCAGTAGACGAGCGGGATCGGCTCGCCCCAGTAGCGCTGGCGGTTGAACGCCCAATCCTTCATCCTGTATTGCGTCGCCGCGCGGCCGATCCCCTTCATTTCGAGCCAGGCGACGATCCGTTCCTTGGCATCGGCCACGGACAGGCCGTCGAGCATGCCGGAGTTGACGAGGACGCCGGTCTCGACGTCGGTGAAGGCGGCCTCTTCGAGGTTTCCGCCCTTGATCACTTCGACGATCGGAAGGCCGAACTTCCGGGCGAACTCGTAGTCGCGGTCGTCGTGGCCCGGGACGGCCATGATCGCGCCGGTGCCGTAAGTGATCATCACGTAGTCGGCGATGTAGATCGGGATCGGCTTCCCGGTGGCGGGATTGACGGCGTCGACGCCCTCGAGGCGGACGCCGGTCTTGGTCTTGTTCATCTCGATGCGCTCGAACTCGCTCTTGCGCTTCGCGTCCTCGCGGTAGCTTCGCACCTCGGCGGCGTTTCGGACGCGGGAGAGGACCTTCTCGACGACGGGATGCTCGGGGGCGACGACCATGAAGGTCGCGCCGTAGAGCGTGTCGGGACGGGTCGTGAAGACCCGGATCGGCTCCAACTCGCCTTCGACCGCGAACTCGATGGTGGCGCCCTTCGAGGCGCCGATCCACTTCTCCTCCTCGGTCTTGATCCGGCCGGAGGCCTCGAAGGCGTCGAGCCCGTCGAGGAGCTTGTCGGCGTAGGCCGTGATCCGGAGGAACCAGACGTCCTTCTCCTTCTGGACGACGTCGGCGCCGCAGCGATCGCACTGGCCGCCCTGGGATTCCTCGTTGGAGAGGACGACCTTGCAGCTGGGACAGAAGTTGACGTAGGCCTTCGACTTGTAGACGAGGCCCCGTTCGTACATCCGGAGGAAGATCCACTGGGTCCAGCGGTAGTATTCGGGGTCGGTGGTGTCGACGACGCGCGAGAAATCGAACGAGAAGCCGGCCGCCTTGAGCTGGGCGGTGAAGGTCTCGATGTTTCTGTCCGTGACGGTGCGCGGATGGATGCCGGTCTTGATCGCGTAGTTCTCGGTGGGCAGGCCGAAGGCGTCAAAGCCGATCGGGAAGAGGACGTTGTACCCCTCCATCCGGCGCTTGCGCGAGATCACCTCGAGCGAGGAGAACGCGCGGATGTGGCCGACGTGCATCCCGGATCCGGACGGATAGGGGAACTCGACGAGCGAGTACCATTTCGGCTTGGCGGCGAAATCGACGGCCTTGAAGCCGTCGCCGGCGTACCACCGGTCCTGCCATTTCTTCTCGATGACCTTGTGATCGAACGTGGGAACGTATGCACTCATGACGAAACCTCCTGGAAAAGAAAAGACCGTCCTTCTGGAAGGACGATCGGAACGACCGTGGTACCACCTTGATTCCGGATGTCTCCGGCGCTCGGATCCTTAACGCGGACGATCGGACCGCCCTCGCGGGTTGCGGGCGGCCGGCTCCCCGGACGAGTTTCGGACGCTTCCCCGCCGATTCGCACCAACCATCGGCTCGCTTGAGGGGAGGATGACCTACTTATTCCGGTTCCATGCCGTTATCGACATTATAGCATTTCGCAAGCGCGAATGCAACCCGTAATCATGTCCGATCGTCGTCCTCGTCGTCCGTCTCCCCATCCTTGGGGGAGTCGTCGTCGGCGTCGTCCCCCCCGTCGTCGTCGGGAGGGTTCCCGCCGTCCTCGGGCGAGGCGTTCGGATCGTGCTGGAGATAGGCGTACGCGGAGACGAAGATCTCGCGGATCGCGAGCATCGGCGAGCGGAAGGCGACGGCCATCAGGACGATGAGCAGCCAGTCCGGAAAGCCGAGCAGATTGTGGAAGGTGAGCAAGAGGGCGAACGGGACCGAGGCGAACGCGATCACCGTGTACGCCTTCCCGAAGCGGAGGAAGCCGCGGAGCCGGATCAGCGAAAGCGACGACATGAGCGCGAAGGCCGCAAGCAGGATGATGTTCCCAAAGTAGGACGCGACGATCGCGGTGACCATGAAGAAGGTCGTCGCGCCGTCCATCACGGCGGAAAGCGACGGGGATCCGAAGGCGGTTTGGGAGAGGTCGAGCACCATCAGGTTCTCGCCGTCCGAGAAGAAGGCGATGAACCGGTCCTGGAAGACGATGGCGGTGCCGGCGGCGGGGATCACGGTGCCGGCATCGACGTTCGACGGCAGGAAATAGGCGTCGCTGCCGAAGAAATCGAGCGGATCGGCGTCGACCTGCGCGGCGTCGCAGACGAGCGTTCCGGACGCGTACTCGCAGGCGACGTTCTCCGCCTTGAACGCGGAACCGCCGGCGTAGCGCACGAAGAAGAGCGCGGTGCCGATCGTCATGAAGAGCGAGAGGAGGGCGAAAAAGGCGAACACGAAGCACCCGGACTTGTTCCGGTAGCCGATCAGGTTCTTCGGATAAAGCAATCCGTCCATGAGGATCCGATACATCGCTCGCACCTCCTTTCATGCGTTCTATTATACCACGACCCGCGGCGGTCGCATGCGGGAACATCATAATATGCTATAATGAGGACTGGGTGAGGCCGATGCGGAAAGTCCCGGAAACGAAACGATACCTCGCGCTCACGGACCATCTGTCCGGACGCTACGGAGTCAAGGTCTTCAAGATCGCGCTCGACGCCGGGTTCACCTGCCCGAACCGCGACGGTACGAAGGGCACCGGCGGCTGCCGGTTCTGTTCCGCCCGCGGATCCGGCGACTTCGCCGGCGACCGCTCCCTGCCGCTTTCGGCGCAATTCGAAGAACGGCTCGCGGCGATGCGCCGCAAATGGCCGGCGGGCCGCTTCCTCGTCTACCTGCAGGCGTTCACGAACACGTACGCCGCCCCGGAGCGGCTGCGGGCTCTCTACGAAGAAGCCCTGTCGCTCCATCCGGACATCGTCGGCCTGAACGTCGCGACGCGGCCCGACTGTGTCGGCGACGACGTCGTCGCGGTTCTGTCCGCGATCGCGGCGAAAACCGACCTCACGGTCGAACTCGGACTCCAGACGATCCATCCCGAGACGGCCGCGGCGATGAACCTGGGTTACGGCGTCGACGACTTCGACGACGCCGTCCGGAGACTCCGCGCCGCCAGCATCCCGGTCGTCGCGCACGTGATCGACGGTCTTCCCGGCGAAACGCCGGAGATGATGTTGACGACGATCCGCCATGTCGCCGAGATCGGCGTCGAAGGCGTCAAGATCCACATGCTCCACGTGATGCGCGGGACCGAACTCGGACGGCGCTACGAGGATCGCCCCTTCCCGCTGCTCTCCCTTCCGGAATACGTCGGGATCGTCTGCGACCAGCTCGAGCTGCTTCCACCCGAGACGGTCATCCACCGCGTCACCGGCGACGCCCCGGGTGAGGCCCTCATCGCCCCGGAGTGGACCAAGAGGAAGTTCGTCGTTCAAAACGAGATCGATCGGGAACTGCGGCGGCGCGGCGTCCGCCAGGGTGAACGCCGGCGACCCGGCCCCGCGGTCGAGAAGCGCGTCCCATGAAAACGGAGAGGATCCGGTTGTCCGGATCCTCTTCGTCATAGATGGTGCGTGTAGTGGCGCAGTTCCGTCATCCGGAAGATGCGGGAGAACAGGTTGAACGGGAAGAACGAGATCTTCTTGTTGTAGGAGAGAATCTTGGCGTCGAGCGCCACCCGGATCTCCTGCAGGTTCCGGTAGGTCTCCACGACGTACCGCAGGTCCGGATCCGTTTCGTCGAGGGTCGCGTAGTTGGCGTCCACGAGCTGCAGGAGCGCCTGCTTGTCGGCGTGGGGGAGATCCTTCACGACGGCGTCGCGGTACTTGTCGAACTCGGGGTCGCGGACCGCCTTGGACACGAGGTTGAAGGTCTTCCTCAACTCGATGTCGAAGCGCGACTGGTGTTTCCAGACGTCCTTGTAGGATTTCTTGAGATCGCGGTAGACGAAGATCGAGCCGATCGTGCCGGCGAGGATCAGCACGAACACGAGCAGCGAGAGTTCGATGATCAGCTCGACGTTGACGGAGAAGACGGGCATGGTGACGACCTGGTCAGCGGACATACCGTTTCAGCGCCTCCACCTTGTCGAGACGTTCCCACGGCAGGTCGAGGTCGAGGCGTCCGTAGTGGCCGTAAGCCGCGGTCTGAAGATAGATCGGCCGCTTGAGGCAGAGCGCCTCGATGATGCGGCGGGGACGGAGGTCGAAATGCCGGCGGATGATCGCGATCAGCTCGGCTTCGGGAAGTTTTCCGGTGCCGAAGGTCTCGACGCCGATCGAGGTCGGTTCGGGGAGCCCGATCGCATAGGAGACCTGGACCTCCATCTCGTCGGCGAGGCCGGCGGCGACCATGTTCTTCGCCACCCAGCGGGCGGCGTAGGCGGCGCTCCGGTCGACCTTCGACGGATCCTTGCCGGAATAGGCGCCGCCGCCGTGATGGGCGGATCCCCCGTAGGAGTCGACGATGATCTTGCGGCCGGTGAGGCCGGAGTCGCCGGCGGGTCCGCCGATGACGAAGCGGCCCGTCGGATTGACGTGGATCTTGGTACCGCCGTCGATCAGCTTCGGATCGATGACCGCGCCGATCACGTGCTTGAGGACGTCGGCCTTGATCGTTTCCTGTCCGATCTCGGGCGCGTGCTGGCACGAGACGATGATCGTGTCGATGCGGACGAGGTTCCCCCGTTCGTCGAACTCGCAGGTGACCTGGGTCTTCCCGTCCGGACGGAGGTAGGGCATGATCCGCGTCTTGCGGACCTCGGCGAGCCGGCGGGCGAGCTTGTGGGACAGCAGGATCGGCCACGGCATCATCTCCGGGTTGGCGTTGGTCGCATAGCCGAACATCATCCCCTGGTCGCCGGCGCCCTGCTCGTGCGAACCGGTCTCGTCGACGCCGCGGGCGATGTCCGGTGACTGGGAGTTGATCGAGACGAGGACGGCGAGGTTGTCGGCGTCGAAGCCGTATTTCCCGCGGGTGTAGCCGATGTCGGCGACGGTCTTGCGGACGATCTTCTGGATGTCGACGTAGGTCTTGGTCGTGATCTCGCCGGCGACGAGGACGAGGCCGGTGGTGACCGTCGTCTCGCAGGCGACGCGGGCGTCCGGGTCGTCTTTCAGGATGGCGTCGAGGATGGCGTCGCTGATCTGGTCGCAGATCTTGTCGGGATGGCCTTCGGTCACGGATTCCGAGGTGAAGTACTTGTACATGGTGATCGCTCCTTACTGCTGGGTCGCTTTGTAGTAGAGGGCCTCGAAATCGTCGCCGTACTTGACGAACCGATCAAGGATCTGGGGATCGAAATAGGGGAAGAACTCGAGTTGGAGAAGGTCAATGGCGCGGGCGTGCTTGAGCCCGCGCTTGTAGTTGCGGTCCTGGCGGAGGATCTCGTAGAGCTCCGAAAGCAGGATGACCTGGGATTCGCGGTTGTTCTGGATGGTGTTCATTTCCTTGATGAAGTCGGCGTCGGCCGTCTTCTCGAAATGGGCGCGGACGATCTCCTCGCCCTTCTGCTCGAGCTGCAGCCGCTTGATGATGACCGAGCCGATGATCGTCTTTTCGCGGATCCGGCGGAAGTCGGCCTCGTCGAGGACTTCCTTCTGTTCGTAATCCGTCAGGTTCAGGGTGTCCTTCTTGTCGACGTGGATCGTCGAGAAGTCGAAGATCTCCTTGCAGAGGGAGGGCGAGTAGCCGAGATAGTTGCCGAGCCGGCTCGCCATGTCGGCGACGCGACGGACGGCAAGGGCCTTCTGGGTCTCGTCGAGTTCGGAGTTGTTCCGCTTGTACACGGAGATGACGTCAAAGACGTCGGCGACGACGGACTTGAAGTCCTTCTCCATCGAACGCCGCTTGATCAGCTCTTCCTTGCGCTTGTTGTTCATGTCCTCGGTGATGCGCGCCGTCGAATAGAGCGCGATCATGAAGACCGCGAGCACCAGCGTCCGAAGGACGAGGTCGGTGATGACCGGACCCTTGATGTAGTTCCACAGGGAGATGACGTCGCCGTGGACGTAGAGCGGGTAGAGGACGAGGATGTGGATCAGGGTCATCGCGATCATCGTGATCTTGAACATCACCGACAGCAGCTTGGAGTCCTGGTAGAGGGCGAGCACGACAAGCGCGAAGTAGATGAGCGAGTATCCGGCCATCGTGATCGAGAAGAAGCCCTCGGTCTCGGTACCCGAAAGGTCGAGCGTCAGTTTCAGCTTGATGTAGACGGTGATCGCCATCAGGAGGATGTAGACGCCGGACATGTACTCCGCCATCTGCTGCTTCTGCATCGATTTCGGATCCTCGTGGATCATCCGCTTGATCGACAGGTTGGTGAAGAACATGATCAGGAAGATGGCGGCCGCGACGATCACGTTGGTCGAGATGTTGGTTCCCTCCGAGCCGATGATCGTGAACAGCATGAACACGATGTTGGTGACCCAGAGGATGTTCTTGATGACGAGGTTGCGGCGGTAGAGGACGGAGGTCTCGTCGAGGATGTCGACGCCGGACTCGAAGCTGAACCGGCTCACGAAGAACTGCAGCAGGCGGTTCCAGAAGAGCGTGAAGCGGCTCCTGCCCTCGACTTCGATCTGGCGGCGGTTGAGCGCTACCTTCTTCTCGTCGAAACGGTTCTTGAAGGAGGTCATCCGGAAGAATTCGAAGATCTTGTCGAGACCGGATTTGCGGACCGGTTCCTTCTTGGCGGCGACTTCCTCGAAATAGGCGTCGATCCTGCCGGGTTCGGGGGCTTTCGCACCCTTCGCGTATTTCTTCTTCTGTGCGCTGTCGTTCTTGCGGAAGAATTCGTCCAGGGCCTTCTCGCGTTCATCCATCGGACCTCACCCCCTTCCGTAGAATGACGAAGTCAGAACAGCTTGGGCTGGTCGACGATCGACGGATCGCGGCGCGCCTCCAGCTCGTTTTCAACCTGGGCGACGCGCGTCGAGGCGGCCGCGGCGATGGCGCCGACGATGTCGTCGAGGAACGTGTGGCAGGACTTCCCGTCATGCTTCCCGAGATCGTTCAGAACCGCGACGATCCCCGGCTTGTTGACGTCGATGTCGCCGAAATTGGTCTTGCCGATCGTGCCGTAGAGGCCCGCCAGCTCCAGACCGAACAGCTCGTCGATGCCGAAGAGGCCGAGATCGCTCGCGAGGATTTCCTGGATCGGACCGTGGAACGCCTTCTCCTCGGTGAGCCGGTCGATCTCGGCGCCGAGCAGGAGGAGATGGAAGACGTCGCGGAGGGAGAGGATCTTCTCCACGGAGTCCTTGCATTCCTGAAAGGAGATCGCCGGGTTCCAGCGCGACTGCTGCCGGAAGGCGATCTGGGCGATGTCGTCGATCTGAACGCCGCGCTCGGCGAGTTTGGCGACGCAGATGCGGAACATTTCTTCTCGCGAATATAGGTTCTTCTGCCGGTTCATCGATGTTAATGTCCTCCCGGACGACGAAATCGATACGTGTCCTAAATATATATTATATCATAATGTGTGATGGACTAAAGGTGGAGATTGAAGATTCTGCCCTGCGCGAGCACCGTTTTTCCGGCGCCGTTGAGGTAATCGCGGACCTCCATCCGGGTTTTGCCCGCCGGCTGGATCGTCAGCGGTTCGATCAATCCGTCGGCGACCTTGACGAAGACGGCGGACCTGGTCGTCCGCACGATCGTGCCGTGGGCGGCACCGGCGAACGCGCCGTCGGGATCGGGCACCATCCGGACGGCGTGGATGAGGATCTTGAGACCGTCGACTTCGGCATGGGTGGTCGGCCACGGGCGGAAGGCGCGGACGTGGTCGAAGACCTGCCGCATCGTGCCGTGGAAGTTGAGCCGTTCCTCCTCGGGACGGATGTTGGGCGCGAAGGTGACCCGGGTCTCGTCCTGCGGGACGGCGGCCAGGGACCCGTCGATAATGCGCGGGAGCGTCTCGAGCAGCAGATCGCGGCCGAGGACGGCAAGCTTCGCCTCGAGCGTGCCGACGTCGTCGCCGTCGAGGATCGGGATCGCACGCTGGGCGAAGATGCCTCCGGCATCCATCTTCGAAGCCATCGCCATCACGGTGACGCCGGTTTCGGCTTCTCCCGAAGCGATCGCCCGATGCATCGGCGCTCCACCGCGATATTTCGGTAAAAGCGAGGCGTGCACGTTGATCGACTTGTAGGGCGGCTGGAAAAGGACGACGTCCGGAATCATCTGCCCGTAGGCGGCGACGACGATCAGGTCGGCCTTGACGGCGAGGACGGGAGCGTGGTCCCGGCGGATCCGTTCCGGCTGGAAGACGGGGATGTCGAGGGCGACGGCCGCCTTCTTCACCGGCGAGGCTTCGAGCACCTGCCGACGTCCGACCGGACGATCGGGCTGGGTGACGACGAGCGCGACATGATGGGTGCGGGCGAGTCCTTCGAGGATCGGGACCGCGAAATCCATGGTTCCCATGAAGATGACGTTCATTGCGGTTCCCTCCTTCACATCGGACTCTTGTCGACGTTCACGTAGATCTCGTCCGTCGCATACTTCTCGATCGTATCGAACAGCAGATCGTCGAGCGCAGGTTCGTTGCGATACTTCACGAGGATCTGGCACGAATACCTGTTGCGGATGCGCGCGACCTGCGGCAGCACCGGGCCGAGGACGATCGCCTCGGCGGTGAGGCCCGACCGGAGCGACTTGGCGATGTCCTTGCCGCGGATGAAGATGTCGCGGACATTCTCGCCCGTCAGGACGATCTCGGCGAGGTAGTAGAACGGAACGTACTTCGCGAGCTTCCTGAGCGACATCTCGTAATGGTAGAACCCGAGGTAGTCGTTGGCGACCGCATAGCGGATCGCGTAATGGGCGGGATTGAAGGCCTGGACGACGACCTTGCCCTCGAGGTCGCTTCGGCCGGCGCGGCCGGAGACCTGCATGATCAGCTGGAACGTCTGTTCGGGCGCCCGGAAATCGGCGCGGTACAGGCTGCCGTCGGCCTGGATGATCCCGACGAGGGTCACGCGCGGAAAGTCGAGACCTTTGGCGATCATCTGCGTCCCGAGGAGGATGTCGCCCTGTTCCTCGAATTCGTTCAACAGCTTCTCGTGGGCGTTCTTGAGCCGCGTCGTGTCGTTGTCCATGCGGACGATCCGCGCTGCCGGAAAGAGACCGCGCAGCTCTTCTTCGATGCGCTGGGTGCCGGCACCCATGTACTGCAGGGATTCCCCGCCGCACTTCGGGCACTTGCGGACGACGTCCTGCCGGTGTCCGCAATAGTGGCACTTGAGCGAATGGTCGGTCTCGTGGTAGGTGAGCGAGATGTCGCAGTTCGGGCACTGGATGACGTGCCCGCAGTCGCGGCAGATCACGAAGGTATGGTAGCCGCGCCGGTTGAGAAGCAGGATCGCCTGTTCGCCGCGCTCGAGCCGAAGCGCGATCTCGCGCTGCAGCAGCTCCGAGAAGGATCCCTGGTTCCCGCGCTTGAACTCCGCCTTCATGTCGACGACCTCGACTTCGGGGATCTTCGCGTTCTGCGCCCGTTCGGGGAGTTCGAGCAGTCGGAAGTAGCCGCGCTTGACGCGGGCATAGGTCTCGATGTTCGGTGTCGCGGAACCGAGCACGATCGGTGCGCGACAGGATTCGGCGCGCCGGACGGCGACGTCGATGGCATAGTACTTGGGCATGTCGTCCTGCTTGTATGTCGCCTCGTGGCACTCGTCGACGACGATCAGTCCGAGGTTGGTAAAGGGCGCGAACACGGCACTTCTCGCACCGATGACGATCGATGCTTCATGACGGATGATCTTCCGCCACTCGTCGTACTTCTCGCCGATCGAGAGGGCGGAATGGAGGACGGCGACGCGGTCGTGGAAGCGACCCTTGAACCGGTTCACCATCATCGGCGTGAGAGCGATTTCGGGAACGAGGAAGATGACCTCCTGCCCGCGGGCGAGGACCTCTTCGATGACCGCGAGGTAGACTTCGGTCTTCCCCGACCCGGTGACGCCGTGAAGGAGGAAGGTCGTGCCGCTGCCGAGCGCGCCGACGATCGCTTCGCGCGCGACCGCCTGCAGTTCGTTCAGGGTGACGCGTTTGTCGTGCTCCGGCCGGAGCGACTCGATGTCGCGATACGTTTCGCGGTCGAAGACCGAGACGACGTTCTTCTTCTCAAGGGTACGGACCACGGATTCGGTGAGATGCAGCTCCTCGAGCATGGCGGACAGGACGGCGGTCCGATCCTCGCATTTCTTCAGATGCTCGAGGACCGCAAGATGCTTCTCCGTCTTGGCGATGTGGTTGGCGTCGACGAGCTTCACGCAGCGGACGAACTGCGGCCGGCTTTTCGATCGGATGTCGTACCCCTGCCGGATCGCGTCAAGACGGACCGCCTTCTTGATGTCCGCGGCATAGGGCGCAAGCGATTTGTCCATCAGGATTTCCGACTTTCCGGCGAACAGCGGCTTCAGGGACAGCGGCAGGCGGATTTCGTTCTCGAGGGTGAACTTGGGGGTGTAGACCGCCTTCAGGGCGGCGGGAAGCATGGTCTCGAGCACCTTGATCAGGGTCGAGGTCGTGTCGATCGCCAGCTTCTTGGCGAGTTCGATCAGTTCGGGGGTGAGATAGGGCTCGATGTCGAGCACGAGCGATATCGGCTTCAGTTCCTTCGGATAGTCCGAAACGTCGGCGAGTTCGAGGCAGAATCCCATCGCTTCGCGAGGTCCGAAGGGGACGATCACGCGCATCCCGATCTCCAGAACGTCCGCGAATTCGGGCGGCACCGCATAATCGAACAGCCGGTCGACGGCCTTCGCCGGAACGTCGATCAGAATCTTGGCAATCATGGCATCACCTCCCGCATTGATAGTATACCATACCGGAAACCGATAGGAAAGAAGACATCCGCCCGCAGTCGGTGCGATCGCGGATGAAAATTCGCCCATTCGTTTGCATAATCGGGTCGAAGTGAGTATAATGGATATAACTTGGTTCCATCCAGAATCACAGAAAGGATTTCATCCACACCATGCAGAACCCGCTGCTTCAGCGCAACGAAGTCGGGGTTTTCGCACTCGGGGGTCTGGGCGAAGTCGGCAAGAACATGTACTGCGTCGAATACGGCGACGATCTCGTCATCATCGACTCCGGGCTTTTGTTCCCGGACGAATACCTGATGGGCATCGACTATGTCATCCCCGATTACGCCTACCTGATCGAAAACCAGGACAAGATCCGAGGCCTTTTCCTCACGCACGGCCACGAAGACCACATCGGCGGCATTCCCTTCCTGCTCAAGCAGGTCCGGATTCCCGCCATTTACGCATCGGGCCTCACCGTCGGTCTGATCAAGAAGAAGCTCGAGGAGTACCGCGGCGTGAGCGCCAAGATCATCGAGTACGCCGAAACCTCCGTCTTCCGCTTCGCGTTCATGGAGATCGGCTTCTTCCGCACGAACCACTCGATCCCCGATTCCTTCGGAATCACCATCAAGACGCCGTCGGGAACGATCGTCCACACCGGCGACTTCAAGTTCGACTTCACGCCGACCTTCATGGACGCCAACTACCAGAAGATGGCGAGGATCGGCGAACAGGGCGTCCTGTGCCTGCTCTCGGACTCGACCAACGCCGAACTTGAGGACTTCACCGCCTCCGAACGCGCCGTCGCCGAGACGATCCACGACCTGTTCCGGAAGATCGAGGGGCGCGTCATCATCTCCACCTTCGCCTCGAACGTGCACCGCATCCAGCAGATCGTCGACGCCTCCGTCAAGACCAACCGGAAGGTCGCCGTCTTCGGGCGCTCGATGGAATCGACGATCGAAGTCGGTTCCGAAATGAAGTACATCAAGGCGCCGGAAGGTACATTCATCTACGGCAGGAACATGACCTCGATCAACCGCCGCAACCTCACGATCCTCTGCACCGGCTCCCAGGGCGAACCGCTCTCCGCCCTGACGCGCATCGCCTCCGGTTCCCACAAGCAGATCTCGCTCATCCCGGGCGATACGGTCGTGCTCTCCTCCTCGCCGATCCCGGGCAATCAGGAGTCGGTGAACAAGACCATCAACCTGCTCTACAAGAACGGCGCCACGGTCGTCACACAGTCCCCGTTCGCCGACGTCCACGCCTCCGGTCACGGCGGCCAGAATGAACTCAAGCTGATGCTCAAGCTGATGAAGCCGCGCTTCTTCATGCCGATCCACGGCGAATACCGGATGCTCATGAAGCACGCCGAACTCGGCGTCGACTGCGGCGTCCCGAAGGAGAACGTCTTCATCATGGACAACGGCGACGTCCTCGCCCTGACCATCAACACCGCCCGCGTCGCCGGCAAGGTTCACGCCGCCGACGTGTACGTCGACGGCGCCGCGATCGGCGAGATCGGCAGCCAGGTGATCAAGGACCGCCGCGAACTTTCCGAGGACGGTCTTCTGTCGGTCGTGATGACGATCAACCAGGACCGCAAGGAAGTCATCTGCGTTCCGACCGTGATCTCCAAGGGGTTCCTTTTCATGAAGGATAGCGATCCGATGGTGAAGAAGCTTCAGGAACTCGCCCTCGACGTCACCGACCGCTATCTCGCCGTCGGGAAGAAGATCAACATCGGCGGAATCAAGTCCGACCTCGTCAAGACGCTCGGGAAGTACCTGCAGGAGAAGACCAACCGCACCCCCATGATCATGCCTGTGATCATGGTGCTGTAGAAGACTCCGAAAACAGATGAAAAACGAAGAGATCCGTGTCTGCGGATCTCTTCGTTTTGTCATGACGCGGCGGGTTGGGGTGCGGGGACGGGCATCCCTTCGGAGGCCACGGCGGGCGTCGGCGCGGGTTCGGCCTTCGCGGCTTCGGGCGCGGGTTTCGCCGGTGCCGGTTCGGGGTTCTTGAAGACGACGTTCGAGTCGCCGTTGCAGACCTTGCGGAATCCCTCGTAGACGAGTTTCGTGACGGTCGCGTCCTCGAGTGCGTCGTGCGCCTGCTTCTCGGGATCGATCTCGGAATAGACCCTGTAGGCGTTGAAGAGGCCGACGTCGTTCTTGAGTCCGAAATAGTTCTTGTGGAGCTTCAGGAGGTCGACGAACTGGGCCTTCTTGGTGATGTCGGGCATGCGGTGGTAGAGCGCGGCCTTGCGGAGTTCGATGATGTCGTTCTGTCCCCATACCATCACCATCGGCCGATATTGGGTGATGATGCGGTCCAGCAAGCCGTGGAATTCGGGAAACTCGATGCCCTGGTTGATCGACCCCTGGGTGATCTTGAGGAACTTGCGGGTGCGGTCCGTGATCTCCGGGAACATGAACGGACGGATGAACGTCGTGTGCTCCTCGAGCGTGTTGCCAGTGTCGTCGGTGAGGATCATCCCGCACTGGATCAGTTCGGAGATGAAGTCGGGATTGTACTTGAACGGCGGCATCGACATCTCGAAGTCGATGAAGAGCTTCGGCTTCCGCGCGTTCACGAGCGTGCGGATGCCGGATTTGATCAGATTGGCGTCGTAGAAGACCTTCGGCGTCGCGCCGTGCGGCAGCATCAGCCGGTCGATTCTTTCGACGAAACGGGTTTGGACGCCGCGGGTCTTCTTCGCCAGGTCGGAGACGGTCATCCAGACATAGACGCCTTCCCCGAGATACTGGAGGAACGACGCGAACATCCCCTTGCCCATGTAGAAGAACTCGATTCGCGAGCCGCGGCGGAGCGAAACGACGCGGATTTCCTCGAAGACCGCGTGCAGGCGGCCGAAAACGGATACAGACATGAAAATCACCTAGATACCATTTTACCACAATTACGCCGAGTCGATGAAAAAATCGCGCGGGCGGTCACTTGTGCGCCGCCAGCGCGATCCTCAGGTTCCCGATGGCTTCCGTCGTGATCCCGAGCGCCTTCAGTTCCTCGTCGGGAGCGTTCCGGATGTTCTCGATCGTCCGGTACTTTTCAAGCAGCTTCGTCTTCGTCGCCTTCCCGACCTTCGGGATTGCGTCGAGGATCGAGGCGTAGATCTGCTTGGAGCGTTTCTCGCGGTGATAGGTGATCGCGAAGCGGTGGGCCTCCTCCTGGATCTTGTTCAGGAGGACGTAGAGCGGTGCGTGCCGGTCGAGCGGCACGACCGACTCGTCGAGGGCGATGATCGCGTCGGTGCGGTGGAACTCGTCCTTCCTGAGGCCGATCACGGGGAGGTCGACGTAAAGCGACGCGAGGATCTCCTTGCAGGCGCGCACCTGGGCGAGGCCTCCGTCCATGATCACGAGGTCGGGCCGGTCGACGGAGTCGGTCATCAGCATCTTCTGGTAGCGGCGGTAGACGATCTCCTTCATCGCGCCGGGATCGTCGCCCTTCGCGGCCGTCCTGATCTGATACTTGCGGTAGCTTTTACGATCCGGCGAGCCGTCCTGGAAGACGACCATCGCCGACACCGGATCGGTACCGAGGGTATGGGAGTTGTCGAAGCACTCGATCCGCTTCGGGGCCGGGATGCCGAGGATGCGGCCGAGTTCGGCGGCGGCGCCGACGGTCTTCGCATATTTCCGGAGATGCTGGTCGAGGTTGTTCTCGAGATGGATCCGAGCGTTCGCCAGGGCCATTTCCGCAAGCTTCGTCTTGTTTCCGCGGAGGGGGATCTTCGCGGCGACGCCGAGGACCGGCGCGAGGAATTCGAGATCGGTCCCTTTGGGAAGCAGGACCTCGGCGGGGACGGGATGCTTCGCGTAGAAGCGCGCGACGAAATCGAGGAAGGCCTCCTCGGGAGTCTGGTAGTAGTCGACGATTTCGGCGTCGGTCATCACGATCCGCCCCTTGCGCATGAAGACGATCGTGATCGCGAGGTGGGACTCGTCGGCGGCGTAGGCGACCGCGTCGCGGTCGAGGAGGTCGGAGAACATCACCTGCTGGCGCTCGGTGGTCTTCTCGACGGCGGCGATCAGGTCCTTGAGTTCCTTCGCCTTCTCGAATTCGAGTTTCTCGGCGTGGTCGGCCATCCGGACGCGCAGGTCGCGGAGAAGGTCCTGGTCGTTGCCGGAAAGGAACTTGGCGACGTCGGCGACGATCGCCGCGGTCGTTTCCGCGGGAATCTCGTTCACGCAGTTGCCGAGGCACTGGCCCATGTGGTAGTAGAGGCAGACCTTCTTCGGCAGGGTGTCGCACTTGCGGAGCGGGAAGATGCGGTGGATGAGCAACAGCGTCTCGCGCGCCGATCCCGCGTCCGGGAAGGGGCCGAAGACGTTTTTCTTCTTCCGGTCGAGGCGGCGCGTGATCACGACGCGCGGATGCTTCTCGTCGGTGATTTCGATGTAGGGGTAGGTCCGGTCGTCCATCAGCATGATGTTGTACTTCGGCCGGTGCTCCTTGATGAGCGAGAGTTCGAGCAGGAAGGCCTCGAGTTCGGTCTTCGTGACGATGTAGGTGAAGTCGGCGACGTCGGCGACGAGTTTCGTCGTCTTGAGGTCGTGCGAGCCGATGAAATACGTCTTCACGCGGTTCTTCAGGTTCTTCGCCTTCCCGACGTAGATGATCGTACCGGACGCATCGCGCATCTGGTAGCTGCCCGGGCGTTCCGGCAGGGTCGCGAGTCTTTCGGCGATCAGGTCGTTCATGCGCACCACCTCCTCGTTCCATTATATCACAGAACCACGCGGATGTAGAAAACGCCCCGGATCACTCCGGGGCGTTCATTCACTGGATGTTTCGGATGATGCTGTCGATCTTCATGCCCTTCTCGTACGATTCGTCGTAGCGGAAGACGAGTTCGGGCACCTTGCGCATCTTGACGCGCAGGGCGATCCGGTTCTTGATGAACCCGTTGGCGCGTTCGAGCGCCTGCGCGACGCGTTCCTTCTCCTCGGGTTTCCCGAGGACGGTGTAGTACGCGTACATGTAGGAGAGCTCGTTCGTGATCCGCACGCCGGTGATCGTGATGAAGCCGAGGTCGTCCTTCACTTCGGTGCGGATGATCTCGGAGAGTTCCCGCATCACCAGCGTTTCCAGCCGGTCGACCTTGGCCACGTCACTTCACCTCTTCCATCACCGAGGCTTCGATCGTGTCGTCGATCACGAGGTCGTTGAAGCCCTCGATCATGATGCCGCAGTCGTAGCCCGTCTTGACTTCCTTGACGTCGTCCTTGAAGCGCTTGAGCGACGCGATCTTGCCTTCGTGGATGACCTTCCCGTCGCGGATGACCTTGACGAGCGAGTCGCGTTTGATGACGCCTTCGGAGACCATGCAGCCGGCGATCGTGCCGATCTTGGAGATCACGAAGGTCTCGCGGACGACGGCCTCGCCGATCAGCTTCTTCTCGAAGACCGGATCGAGCAGGCCCTTCATCGCCTTCTGGATGTCGTCGAGGGCCTCGTAGATGATGTCGTAGAGGCGGATCTCGACGCCCTTCGCGTTGGCGGTCTCGCGGACCGAGGCCTGCGGACGGACGTCGAAGCCGATGACGATCGCCTTCGAAGCCTCCGCGAGCGAGACGTCGGTCTCGGTGATCGCGCCGACGCCGGCGCGGACGATGTCGATCGTGACGCCTTCGACCTTGATCTTGTCGATCGAGCCCTTGAACGCCTCGATCGAGCCCTGGGTGTCGCCCTTGATGATCAGGCGCAGCACCTTCTCCTTGCCCTCGGTCTTCTTGAAGAAATCCTCGAGCGACATGAACTTGTTCACGCCGTGGGCTTCCATGAGGTTGCGCTCCGCGCGCTTCATGGCGATCTCCTTCGCCTGCTTCTCGTCGGCGAAGACCATGAAGGCGTCGCCGGCCATCGGCACGTCGTTCAGGCCGTGGATCTCGACGGCGGTTGACGGCTTCGCCTCGACCACGGTACGGCCGAGGTCGTCGACCATCGCGCGGACCTTGCCGAAGGTGGCGCCGACGACGAGCGGGTCGCCGATCTTGAGCGTGCCGGAATTAACGAGCACGGTCGCGACCGGGCCCTTGCCCTTGTCGAGTTTGGCTTCGATGACGGACCCGGACGCGAGCCGGTTCGGATTGGCCTTCAGTTCGAGCAGTTCCGCGACGACCTGGATCGTATCGAGGAGTTCGTTCACGCCCGTACCCTTGAGGGCCGAGATCGGGCAGAACGGGGTGCTCCCGCCCCAGTCGTCCGGAAGCAGGTCGAGGTCGGCCAGCTCCTGCTTGACGCGGTCGGGATTGGCCTGAGGCTTGTCCATCTTGTTGACGGCGACGATGATCGCGCACTTCGCCGCGCGGGCGTGGTCGAGCGCTTCCTTCGTCTGCGGCATGACGCCGTCATCGGCGGCGACCACGAGTACGACGATGTCGGTGACCTTCGCGCCGCGGGCGCGCATCTCGGTGAAGGCCGCATGGCCGGGGGTGTCGATGAAGGTGATCGGATGGCCGTTGCGGGAAACCGTGTAGGCGCCGATGTGCTGGGTGATGCCGCCGGCTTCGGACTGGACCACGCGACTGTGGCGGATCGTGTCGAGGAGGGTGGTCTTGCCGTGGTCGACGTGTCCCATGATCGTGACGACCGGAGGACGGTCCTTGAGGAGCGCCGGATCGTCGACGATGTCGATTTCCTCGAACTTGGTCATGTCGGTCTTGAGTTCGTCCTTGAACTCAAGGCCGTACTCCATCGTCACGAGTTCCGCGGTCTCGCGGTCGAGCTTCTGGGTCTGGGAGGCCATGATGCGCATGAACATCATCTTCTTGATGATCTCGGCGACCGGCCGGCCCATCGCCGTGGCGAGGTCGAGGACCGTCATGCCTTCCTTGTAGTAGATGGTGTTGGCGAGGATGACCTGCTTCACCGGGACGTTGGACTTGCGGACTTCGAAGACCTTCTTCTTGACGGGAGCCGGTTTTCGCTTGGGATACGATCTTTTTGGTGCTGGCATGTTTCCACCTCTTTCATGGTTGTTCCGGCGCGTCGAGCGCACCTTGGATCAGGGCCGCGAATCCGCGGTCGCTGATTCCGGCGACCTTCAGGATCTTCCGTCCCGTCGCGGCGGCCATCTCTTCACCGTTCAGGACGGTGGCGAGGGGCACGCGATGGAAGGACGTCTTGTCGGTCGTCCGTTTCGTCGTGTTGGGACCGGCGTCGCAAGCGAGCAGGACGAAGTCGACGGCACCCTTCTTCAGGGCGTCGAGGACCTGGTCTTCGCCGAGCAGAAGCTTGCCCGCGCGGCGGGCGAGGCCGAGGGCGCCGAGGATCTTGGCCTTGTTCATGCGGATGCCTTCTTGAGGAGTTCCTCGTAGACGGCGTCGGGAACCGCGGTCTCCAGATGGCGTTCGAGGACCTTCGTCTTCTGCGCCTGCCGGATCACGACGGGATCGTTCTTCAGATACGCGCCGCGGCCGTTCGCCTTGCCGGTCGGATCGACGGTGACGACGCCTTCCGGACTGCGGACGACGCGGATCAGCTGTTTCTTCTCGCACCGCTCGCCGGTGACGACGCACTTGCGGAGCGGAATCTTCCGGACCTTGTTCATCGAAACGCCTCCGTTTCGGTCATTCGGCCTGCTTCAGACCCTGGATCTGGGCATCGGTGGCCGACTTGATGTCGATCTTCCAGCCGCTCGACTGGACGGCGAGGCGGGCGTTCTGGCCCTTCTTGCCGATGGCGAGCGAAAGCATGTCGTCCGGGACGACGGCGATCGCGGTCTTCTCCTTGACGTCGACGATGACGTCGACGGTCTTGGCGGGCGAGATCGAGTTCGAGACGAGGATGCGCGGATCCTCGTTCCAGGCGTAGACGTCGATCTTCTCGCCGTCGAGCGAGTCGATCACGCTCTTGATGCGCGAGCCGCCGCGGCCGAGGCAGGCACCGACCGGGTCGACCTTCGGATTGTTGGACATGACGCAGACCTTGCAGCGGTCGCCCGGGTCGCGGGCGAGGCCCATGATCTCGACGACACCCTCCTGCAGTTCGGGGATGGCGTTCTCCATCAGGCGCTTGACGAGGTTGCGGTCGGTGCGCGAGACGAACACCTTCGGGCCTTTGGTCGTCGCTTCGACCTTGGTGATGTAGACGCGCACCTGCGATCCGAGGGTGAGGTCATTCTGCGGGAAATCCTTGGTCGGGATCGAGGTCTCGGTGTCGTGGCCGACGTTGAGGGTGATGAAGTCCTCGGTGATCGCGACGACGTCGGCGATCACCATCTCGCCGGTCTTCTCGACGAAGAGGTCGTAGGCGTGGTCGCGTTCGAGCTGCTTCAGCCCCTGCGTCAGGATCTGCTTGGCGGAGGAAGCGGCGATGCGGCCGAAGTCCTTCGGCGTGATCCGCTGTTCGATCACGTCGCCGATCTTCGCGTTCTTCTTGAGAACCTGCGCTTCCTCGAGGGTGATCTGGGTTCCCTTCTCGGCCTCCGGGTCGACGGTCTCGACGACCGTCGAGGTGGTCACGATCTGGATCTCGTACTTGTCCTCGTTGTAGACGACTTCGGCGTTCTGATAGCCGTCGTAGTCCTTCTTGTAGGCGTTCAGGAGACCCTTGGCGAACACGTCGAGGATCTTCGCGCGGTCGAGGCCGCGTTCGATGGCGATCTGGTCCAATGCCTTGAAAAACTCTTTGCTGATCATCGTTATCTCTCCTAGAATTTGATCGCGTGGCGGATCAATGTGACGGTCGGCGTCGGGATGACCGCCGGCTTGCTTCCGACTTTGAGGGTGATGTTCTCCGCGTCCGCGGCTTCGAGGACGCCTTCGGTCTTGACGCCGTCGTGGACGACGTGGACGAAGCGGCCGATCGACGCCTGGATCTCGGCGAGGTTGCGGAGCCTGCGTTCCGCGCCGGGCGAGGTCACCTCGAGCGAATAGTCGCCCTGGACGGGATCGAGCTGGTCGAGGAGCGGATTCAGGACGTCGGACACGGCGACGCAGTCGTCGATGTCGATGCCCTCGGGTTTGTCGATCGTGACCCGGAGGATCAGGACCTTGCGTTCCTTCGCGAATTCGACGTCGTAGAGTTCGTAACCCATCCGGGTCACGGCGGGAGCGATGGCCTCCCGGATCGCATTCAGTTCCATGGAACCTCCTCGGTGCGCTAATGAAAGGAGAGAGGGACCGTCCCTCTCTCCATCTTATGCATAGATACTATAGCACGAAACGGAGCGGAAGGCAAGGAGAAAACGTCCGCCGGACGTAAAAATCACGGATTCGGACGGGTCTTGACGTTGACGACGACGTCCTGGCGTTCGGGATGCTTCTTGAACCATTCGATCGCGTACGGGCATTTCGCGACGATCATCAGGCCGGCGGCCTTGACGTGGTCGCAGATGGCCTCCATCATCCGCCCGGCGACGCCCTGTCCGCGCAGCGATTCGTCGACGAAGACGTGGTCGACGTTGACGCGTTTTTCGTCGCGGGCCGGGAAGGTCAGTTCGGCGAGCAGCTTGCCCTCGGGGGATTCGGCGAAGAGGCGGTGGTTCTCGATCCTGAATTCCATGGAATCTCCTCCTATCGTGCGCGCATGCGATACATCGCGATCGCGCCGGCGACGGCGACGTTCAGGCTCTCGACGTCCGTCGTCTCGATCCGGACGGTCTTCGCGGCGGCCGCCAAAAGCGCGGGCCGGACGCCGGCGCCTTCGTTGCCGAGCAGGAGGGCGAACGGACCGGCCGGCGGGACGAACCGGTCGAGCGGGATGCCGCCGTGGGGGTCGGTGCCGTAGACCGCCCATCCGGGATGGGCGTCGGAAAACTCCGTCAGGTCCGCCTCAAGCAGGTTCAGGCGGAAGACGGCGCCCTGCGTGGCGCGCAGGACCTTCTGGTTGTACCAGTCGACGCAGCCGTCGGCGACGACGGTCGCAAAGCCGAAGGCGAGCGCGGTGCGCAGAAGCGTTCCCATGTTGCCGGGATCCTGGATCCCGTCGAGCAGGAGGACGCGGTCGCCGAGCGCGCGCGGCGCGGGACGGCGGACGATCGCGAGGACGCCCTGGGGGGCGTAGGTCGCCGCGATCTTCGCCATCACCGGCTCGGTCACGAGGAAGGTCTCGATGCCGGTGAAGCCGGGATCGGCGACCGCAAAGACGGTTTCGCAGAGTCCGGCGGCGACGGCCTCGGCGACGAGATGGGGACCTTCGACGACGAAACGTCCGGTCTCGTCGCGATGGCGCCTGCGGTCGAGCCGGAGCAGTTCGGCGATGCGTTCGTTCTGGAGCGATGCGATCGTCATGTCCTTCACCCGCATTCCATTATACCATATCGCGCGCGAAAAGAGAAAGGAGCCGGCGACGTGCGCCGGCTCCCGGTAGGGATGTTTCGTCAGACGATCGGCTCGTAGTCGGGGCCGTAGTCGAAGTAGGGGATCAGTTCCTCGACGAGGAGGTGGAACGCGTTGATCTCGCCGCGCTGTTCCTCGGTGAGCGCGTTCGGATCGAACTCGTCGATGACGTCCGCCTGGAGGAGGATGTCGCCGATCAGGGTCTGCAGGTACAGGATCCGGGCCTCGATGTCGATCGGGCCGTCGTAGTGCAGGTGGTACTCGCCGTCGAAGAATCCGCAGACGAAGGACTCGACGATGAAGTCGACGTCGAGGTTGCCGTCGCCGGCGACCGCGAGGACCATGTCGGCGATCGCGACCGCGCGGGTCATGTTGGCGAGGTCCGACTCGTCGCCGCCGAGCATCTGGACGACCTGGAGGGCGTCCATGAAGCGGACGATCTCTTCCTCGGTGACGTTGGCCAGGAAGGTCGCGAGCATGTCGGGGGCGTAGAGGATGCCGTCGACGTACCATTCGAAGACGCCTTCGATCTCGGCCATCAGGATGATTTCTTCATCGGTGGTGTAGAGACCCGACTCGTGGATGTGCGCCGCGGTGAGGGCGTACATGAAGTCGGCGAGCGCCTGGGCTTCGATCTCGTCGATCGAGTCGCCGACGATGCCGAGGTAACCCGACAGGATCTGCGCGTAACCGACAAGGCCGGCGGGCGAGAGGTCGACGAGGCCGGCCAGACCGGCTTCAAGTTCGGCCTTCTGATTCTCCATCCAGCGGACTTGTTCCATCGCATAGCGGTACGACCAGACGAGGCTGTCGATGTAATAATAGGACCAGGAAATCTCGCCGGTGGTGGCGTCGACCATCGATTGCCAGTATTCGACTTCGAGCTGGCAGTAGTGGATCGAGAACAGCGCCGGTTCGATCGTGTAGGTGACGTCGTTGACCAGAATCATATAGGACTGGTCGTCGACCGTCGCCGTGCCGTAGGCGGTCCAGAACAGGTCCTGTGCGGACGGTTGCTGGTTGCAGTCGAGGTTCCCGTAGACCTGGTAGGGCTCGAGGACGCTAAGATAGAGCGTCTGCTCCTCATAGGTGAGGGAGGACAGGGTGTTGACGTAGGTCGTGTAGAACGAGCCCGCCAGCATCGGGTCGCTGGAGCCGTAAGATCCGGCCAGATAACTGTTGTAGTAGATCGACTGCGAGAGCGGATAGAGCAGGTAGTTGTAGAACATGTCCTCGTTCCAGAGCGGGTCGTCGTCCGCGATTTCGAGCGCGGCGATGTAGGCGACGTACGCTTCGGATTCAGCCTTCGTCCAGTTCCAGTGCTCGAGGGCGGCGTTGCGGGCGCCTTCATCGAGGATCATGGAGACGTAGAGCGCGCCGTCGGCGACGGTGTCGTTGAGCTGGTTCTGCGCGACGTTCAGGTTCTCGATCGCCCAGCCGAGCTGCATCGTGTAGTCTACGCCGGTGCCCATGTGGCCGAAGTAGTCGATCTCGGCCGGACGCACGACGGCATAGTAGTGGGAGCGATACATTTCAAAGCTCGACAGAAGGTCCATGTAGATGGGAACCATGGCCGGGTCGATGCCGGCGAGCATCATGTCCGCCTGTCCGCGGAAGTACATGCCTTCCCCCGGATTCATTCCCACGATTTCCTCGTACAGCGCCGAATCGATGTAGGATTCGAGGCCGCGATAGAACCAGTCGTCGTAGCCGGGGACTTCCCAGGCGGCTTCGGTCTTCGCCTGGTAGACGACCCACAGTTCGGTGCTGGCGACGTTGACGTCCCACCAGGTCTGGGCGTAGGCGATCGAGATCGGATCGCTGAGTTCGGCGATCGCTTCGGAAGCCTGGTCGGCGTAGTCGTTCAGCTGCCAGTAGAGGTCCTCGATCTGCCAGCGGAGCGAGTCGGCTTCGCCCTGCATCTGCTGGAATCTGACGAGGGATTCGATCGTCGCCAGCATCTCGGGGGTGACGTTTTCAAGCAGGTTGTCGATTTCCTGCACGATCATCAGGGTGATGGTGTTCCAGAGGGCGTCGTTGGCGGGATCGGCGAAGAAGTCGATCAGCCAGCCGAGGTCCTCGGGTTCGTAGGAATCGTAGAGCGCCTGGATCTCGGCGAGGAAGTCGGCCGCTTCCTGGATCTGAGCGAGGTACATCGCGTCGAGTTCGTCGACCCATTTCTGGGCGTCGTGCAGGCTGTCGAGGATGTACCAATGCTCCGAAAGGGCGGCATCGATGTCGTTCATGAGCATTTCGTCTTCGACCGTTGCGGACCAGAACGCATCATAGAACGTTTCTCTGGTCTGTGCGAATCCGTTCAGGTTTTCGGTCAGGAACGCTTCGTCAAGCGCGAGGATCGGGCCGTACATCGCCTGTTCTTCTGGCGTGAGGGCCGCGAAGGCGTCGTCATAGTCGGCGCGGTAGCCGGATGCCGTCATGGCATCGGCGAAGCCGTCGAGGGACGCCTGGTAGCTGGCGTAGTAGATGGACTGTTCCAGATCGTATTGGAGATCGTAGAAGAGATCGTAGTTCCATGCCGGATTCATTTCGGCTTCGTCCATGGACCAGTAGTAGAGGAGACCGGCCTCGTCGTTCGCGATCTTCTGGTTCCAGTAGGCGAGCGTCGCGTCGCGGGTGGTTTCATCCGAAATCAGCGGAATCGTGACGACACCGACGTTCAGGACCCTCGCGAGCTGCTCGATCCAGTAGTCGACGTTCTCCTGGGCGTACAGAAGATCCATTTCATAAGCCGCCTGCAGGTCGGCGAGGTTGGCGAGCGCATATTGCAGATCCCAGGCGTAGGGATTGCCGTCGTCGTAGTAATAGTAGTCGGAGATGAACTGCTGATAGGTGAGGACGGCGAGCGGCAGGTTGCCGAGGTAACCCGCGATCTCCTCGTCGGTGAAACCGATCTGTTCGAGCATCGCGATGGCGTTCAGGATCATTTCCGGATCCTGGCTCTCGATCGCTCCGCGGACCAGATTCATGATCGCGACGAGGTTGTAGTAGCTTTCCTCCTCGGAGGTCTCGAACACCTGGGTGACGGTGGTGATGGTGACATCGACGACGGTTTCGTCGTCCCACGGACCGCTCCAGTCGAGGTTCCAGAGGAGTTCGACGAACATCCAGCGCTGGTACCCGAAGGTGACCGGCTCGAGGATCCGTTCGAGGTCGCCGCTCTGGAGCACGCCCATCAGGAAATCGAGGCGCTGCTGGAGTTCCATCAGGAGCGCGACGTCGGCGGGAGTGAGGATCGACGGATCGACGCCCGCGAGGTCGTGGGCCATCATGATCAGCTGGTCGACGTGTGTCTGGAAGGCGACGACGACAGCTGCCTTGACGGCGGGATCGTATCCGCCGCCGACGGCGACGTCGTAGTAGATCTCGATCGCCGTGGCGATCAGGGCGTCGGTGTCGAGCGAGCCGTCGTAGAGGAGCGTGTCGACGATCGTGGCGATCGCGATCGCCATCTCGATCTGCGACGGGCCGTCGTAGCCGCCGTCCGCCATCGGCTTGTCGCCGAAGCCGAGGATCGCGAGCTGGTCGAGGACGATCTGGATCTTCTCGACGGTGAGCGAATCGAGGAAGTCGGTGACGATGTCGCGGGTATCGATCGCGATCGGCAGGTACTTGCGGATCATGCCTTCGATCATGTCGAGGATCGCGGCCATCTCCGTTTCGGGAATCTCGGACTGCGCGCCGATGAAGAAGGCGAAGCCCTTCATCGCGAGCGTGATCAGGGTCTCGTACTCGTCCTCGGTGATCGTCGCGCCCAGCGCCTTGAGGATGGCGGAGAGGTCCTGCGTATAACCCAGGATGGCGGCGGCGGAGAGGTCCGGCATCTCGGACCCGTATTGGTTGACGAAGAACGAAAGGAACATGTCGATCGTCTCGGTGTCGGTGGCCGCGAGGACGCCGGCGAAGTCGTCGAGGACGATCAGGACCGCATCCTCGATGAGGGCGCGGTTGAGCGGGTCGGCGAGGAACGTCTGGAAGGCGTAGAGCTCATCGAGGCCGTGTTCCTGGAGATAAGTCATCTCGGACGTCCAATTGGTGATGTATTCCTCCGAGTATCTGACTTCCATGCGGTTCCAGTACAATGTGTCCAGCTGCCCCATCAGATAGTCGAAGAACGGGGTATAGCCGTCGGAAGCATAGAGGCCCGGAACCCATGATGTGAGGTCGATGATGGCTGGTTCCACGGTGTTCCAGTAGAATTCGACGCGCAACTTCCAAGCGTTGAGCGCGGGGAGATACATGTTCCGTTCGTCGTCGGTGAGGGAGTCCCAGACGGAATCGAAATCATCCTGGGCTTCGTCATACGCGATCGGGTCTTCGTAAGACGTTGAGCCGTACTGCGACATCCGATCGATGGCGTCGGTGAGGTTGTCATAGATGAAGTCGTTCCAGAGATCGTAATAGGCGTCGGAGTAGCGGATGTTGTCGTAGATCCGCCAGTATTCGCGCCACATCAGATCCTCTTGCAGACGACTCTGGAAACAGGCGTCCGCAACGGCTCTGGCATCCTCGGGAAGAAGGGCGATTTCGAATGAAACGGCCGCCAGGACGAGCGCATATTCGTCATCGAGGTCGTCGATGTAGAGCATGTACTCCGCGATCATCTCTTCCAGCTGCGCGATCCGGTCGTCGACGTCTGAGTAGGCGATCTGGTAGTCGACCATGTTCACCGCGAAGTTGGTGATGATGCGGGCGAGGGTCGCGTTGTCGTAGCCCATCGCCGCAAGGCCGAAGTAGAAGTCGGCGAGGACGGTGACGGACGGATTCCGACCGATGTTCTGGAAGACGCTCGCGAACGCGAGCATGATGAAGAAGGAATCCTGTTCGGATTCTTCCAGGGTGGCGACGATCATCGCGATCTGCGCCTCGGCCTCTTCGGGTGTGATGCTCCAGCCGTTCATCTGGTAGATCAGGTCGAGGAACATCTCGTGGGTGTAGGTGGTGTAGTCGGCTTCCAGCATCAGTTCCGGCCAACCTTCGCCGAACGCCTGTCCGATCGTTTCGATGCGGACCTTGAGCTCGAAGATCATCTCGAGCTGGGCGGGCGAGGGCATGACGCCGGATTCGAAGCCGGCGATGACGTGGACGAGTTCGAGGATGCGTGCGACGCTGTCCTGGAGCGCGGCCGTCACGGCCAGGCGTTCCATGTCGTCGTAGCAGAACTCGTAGTTCATGTCGTAGTACAGCCGGACGAAGTAGCCGGCGAGAGCCTCGACGTCGACGCCGCTCTGGTAGGCCAGGATGTCGACGATCTTCGCGATCGCGACGATCTGGCGGAGGTCGATGCCTTCGATGCCGCCGGTGCGGGCGATGCCGTACACGCCGTTCTGGAGGATCTGGATCTGATCGACGATGATCTGGATCTTCGCCTCGTCGAGCGAGTCGAGGATCGCGAGGAATTCGCCGTAGACGTCTTCGACCATCAGGGCATATTCGTCGAAGCGGCCGGAGAACAGGGCGACGAGGGCGGTGGTCTCCTCTGCGGAGAGCCCTTCGACATCGGCGTAGATGCCGAGGGCGTCGATCAGGATCGACTTGACGTTGGCGAGGTCGGCGGCATCGACCGTCGAGAGGAAGAGGCGGATCAGCGCCGCGGAGCGGTCGACGTAGTTCAGAAGCGACGCCGGGTCGATGCTGAGGGTCGCGGGATCGATCTGGCCCGTGGCGAGGCCGAACAGGAGTTCGAACGTGCCCTCGTCGATGCCGTAGAGGACCGATTCCAGCATGTCGTAGACCGTGCCGACGAGGATCTCGGCCTTGGCGTAGCCTTCCTCGGTGGCGAGGTAGGCCTGGAGCGCGAGCAGCACTTCGCGCTGGTCGTAGGCGTCCTGGAGCTGCCACTGCAGTTCGACGATGTGCCAGCTGTACTGGTTGATGTCCCAGAAAAGCTGTTCGTACGAGGCAAGGAGGTCGCCCGTGAGGGTCCCGCCGATGTTGTAGCCGTTCACATCGGCCAGACCGTACGCGAGCTCGCGGTACGGATCGGCGGTCGTCATCTGGAAACTCTTCCAGGCGGAGAAGGCGGTCAGGACCGCATCGTACATCGCCTGATCCTCGGACGAGAGTCCGTTCAGGACTTCGTTGTAGGCCGCGAGGTAGAGGTCGACGTAATAGGGATCGGGTTCGACATAGGTGTAGTGGAGGATGTCTTCGAGCAGCCACGAGAGATCGTACCAGACGTCCCAGTTCCAGATGCCCTGGTACAGTTCGTAGGTATATTGGTCGATCAGCTCGATGTAGGCGTGGTTGAGGTTCGTCTCCTCGACGAATGCGGCCCAGGCGGATGCGCATGCGGCCTGATTCTCGCCGGCGTATCCGGTGCAGTAGTCGACGCCGTCCTGGATTCGGATCGGCTTGCCGGCTTCGGCGTCGAGGATCGCCTGTTCGAGCCAAGCGATCTGGCTGAGGATTTCCTCGACGCGGCCGTTCGCGATGCCGTTCTCGATGTTCATCTCGGCGACGCCGAGGAGGACGGTGATGACGCGGTCGCGGTCGAAGCCGGAAGCCTTCGCGTTCGCGTAGGCTTCCTGGATCTCGGCGAGCGTGCCGGCATCCGTCATGTCCGCGAGGAATCCCTGGAAAACCATGACCAGATCGTAGGCCTGGCGCTCCGCGAGCGGATCGAGCGGATCAAGCCCGAGGATGCCGAGGAGCATCGCCACGTCCGCTTCGAGCTGTTCGGGCGTCGGGGTCTCCTCATGCCAGGTGGCGACATAGTCGAGCAGGAGCTGACGGTCCCAGACGACGTCGGAGAACACGGCGAAGACGACCATGTCGCGGGTCACGAAGGCGACGCCTTCGGACCAGCCGACGAAGAAGTACTCGGGTTTCGTCGGATCGTCCGGCGCGACCGCCGGATGACCGTATTCGACCGTCGAGGTGCCGAGGAGCGTGAGACCGTCCTCGCTGTAGAACGCGACGGTATAGGTGTTGACGACGACGTCGTACTGTGCGTAGATCGCGACGTCGGCCGAGACGGCGAGGTAGTCGCCGAGCCAACCGGTGAAGGTGTAGGTGTACTGCGTGGTGTCGGGACGCGCCGGATCGGCGGGAGCGACCGCATCCTGGCCGGAGAGGACGAGCTGTCTGTCGATGAGCGCGCCGTCGATGTCGAAGAACGAGACGAAATAGGCGGTGCGTTGCTCGTCGTAGACGGCGATGACGGTCTCATGTCCGGTGATGCCGACGTACGTTCCTTCCCAGTGCGAGAAGGTGTAGGTCGCGTGATCGTTGCCGGCCTTGGCGGGATCGGCGGGCGGAATCGCGGATCCGCCGTAGGGGACCATGACCTCGTCGAGGACCGTGATGCCGTCTTCGTCGTAGAAGATGACGGAATATTCGCGGACCGTCTGGGAATAGGTGGCGGTGACGGTGGTCTCCCCATGGATCGGATCGAACGCGACGTCCCAGCCGGTGAAGGCGTAGTCGTACTGCGCGGTCGAGTCGCGGCTCGGGTCGGCAGGAGCGGTGGCGGCGCCGCCATAGGCGACCGTCTCCGTCTTCAGCTCGGTCCCGTCGGCGTCCTGGAAGACGACTTCGTAGGAGCGGACCGTGGACGCATAGACCGCGCGGACGGTGAGCGCGCCGGTGATGCTGGCGAACGGGACGTCCCAGTTGGTGAACGCGTAGTCGAATTGCGCGGTCGAGGCCTTGGTCGGATTCGCGGGCGCGGTCGCTCCGGAACCGTAGGCGACCATCGAGGTCTGGATGAGGGAGTCGTCGTCGTTGACGAACCGGACCTCGTACTGGCGGAGGGTCTGTCCGAACTGGGCGGTGACGGTCAGGGTCGACTGGACGTTCGCGAAGGCGACGTCCCAGCCGATGAAGGCGTAGTCCCACTGCGGCGTGTCGGGCTTGTCCGGAGTGGCCGCCGGAGCGGTGGCGGCGGTGCCGTAGTTCACGGTCGAGGTCCCGAGCACCGCGCCGTCGTAGTTCACGAAGGTGACGGTGTACTGACGGACCGTGGCGCCGTACTGGGCGGTCACGGAGAAGTTCGAGCGGACGTCGTTGAAGACGGCGCTCCATCCGGTGAAGGCGTAGGTGTACTGCGCCGTGGCCGGCTTGGACGGGTTCGCCGGGGCGGTCGCGGCCGTGCCGTAGTCCACCGTCGACGTTCCGAGGACGGTCGTGCCGTCGTCGTTCAGGAAGGTGACGGTGTACTGCCGGATCGTCGCCGTGTAGGTGGCGAGGACGGTGGCGTTCGCCGTCACGTTCGTGTAGCTTCCGGACCAGCCGGAGAACGCGAAGGTGAACTGGTCGGTCGCCGGCCGGGCGGGATCGGCCGGCGGGGTGGCGCTGCCACCCTGGGTCACCATCTGCGTCTTCAGGACGGTCGTGCCGTCATAGTCGTAGAAGACGACGGTATATTGCTGGATGGTCGAAACGGTCGTGCCGCCGGTCGTCGTGGTGACCGGGGCCGTGGTCGTTCCTTCCGTGGTGGTGATCGCGGGTTGGGTGGTAACGGTGGTGATGGCGGTATCGGACGTATCCGTCGTTTCGACGGTGGTGACGGTGGTCGTCACCTGACCGAGCAGGCTGAGCAGGATGTCGCAGCCGGCGAGGCCGAACGTCAGAAAGGTGACGAGCGCAAACAGGAGAAACTTCCTCTTCATCGTGGTACCTCCTTGAATATGATCGTGCGCTGCGTGCGCACGTGATACGTTTTCAACATATCACAAACCCGAAGAAAAATCCATAGGGTAGGGGGAGGTATTTCACACCCATGCGGTAAAAATCGCAAATCGTGAACCGTTTCCATGCGAAAACCGGGTTTCGATCCTCTTGAGGACGAAAAAAAGACCGACGGACGGAAATCCGTCTGCCGGTCGGGTTGGAATCGGGTCGAAAGGTCAATCCCAGTAATAGTAGCGGTACGCCGTATCGTTGAGCGTCGTCGTTGCGATCGGGGTGAATTCGTTCTCCATGTCGTACATCCGGATCTGGGAATAGGAGACGGTGTAGATCCGGGTGCCGATGATGACGGCGCGTTCGATCGAATCGCAGTACCAGTAGTGCTCGACGGGGTTGTCGTCGTTGTGGGTCAGTTTCGCGACGTACTCGAGCGTGCCGTCGTAATGGGCCTTGAACACGTACATGCTCTGGGAGTAGACGCTGTAGTTGTCGAAATATTCGTAGATCGGGATCGCCACGTACCAGAAGTCGGCGCCCTCGGGAACGAAGTACATGAACGCCTTGTGGTCGTAGGTGACCGGCGAATAGCTGTACTGGCTTTCGAGGAAGTAGTCGTCGGTGACGAAGGGATCGTCGCCGGTCGTGTCGTAGAGCGAGATCTTGACGCCGGTGAAACGGGTCCAGCCGCCGTCGGTGACCGCCTGGCGACCGACGCCGAGCATGAGGCCGTCGTTGATGATGTGCAGGTAGTCGCTCACGCCCTCCTCGATCCACTCGCCGACGATCGTCGGATCGGTCGGGTCGGAGAGGTCGAGCTTATAGAGCGGGTCGGTGTTCACGAACGTGACGACATAGCCGACGTCGCCGTTGAAGCGGACCGAGAAGATGCGCTCGTTCGGCTTGCCGAGACCTTCGAGGATCGAACCGAGCACGGTCATCGTGCCGTCGACCGACGCATCGAGGACGAAGAGCTTGTTCTCGACGGTCCAGGTCCAGGAGATGTACGTCCAGGTGCCGCGTTCGGTCGTGTCGTCGCTTCGGGTCGTCGTCTCGTCGCCCTCTTCGGACGTACCGTCCGCGGGGAAGGCTTCGGTCGTGACGACGCCGTCGCCGTCGACGGTGACGGTGACCTGACGGGCGATCGACTCGGTGGTCGCGATCCGGAACGCGCCGGCGTACTCGTCCATCGAGAACTGGTTGAGCGGAGAACCGTCCACGGCGCCGATCGCCTTGAAGACGAGGTTCCCTTCTTCGATCGCGAAGCGCAGGACGTAGGTGAGGTAGTCATACCATCCGGTGACCTCGTCGACCTCGTAGCGGTACATCACGACGTAGAGGTTCGACGGGCTCATGTAGATCTGCCAGGAGCTGCCGAGGTAGGCGTCGACGCGGGCGGCGGCGTCGGGGTCGGTCGCGCTGAAGGAGGCGAGCATGAGGTAGGAGAGGGAGTAGTTGCCGTTGGGCATGTAGTAGATGTGGTCCGCCTGGAGCTGCTGTTCCGCGTCGGAGACGGCGGAATCCATGTACGTCGGGATGAACGAATCTTCGGCGTATCCCCAGTTGATCGCGTAGTTGTCCATCACGAGGAAGACCTGCGTGCCGATCATGCGGGCGTCGACGAGGTAGGTGTTGTCGAAGAACATGTCGCGTTCGATCTCGACCGCGTCGGGATCGGCGACGTCGAGGACGACCACGCGTGTTCCATAACGGTAGTAATACCAGTAATAATAGGTGTCCTCGGTCGCCTTCTGTTCGTCGTAATGGTACTCGTTCGCGATCAGGACGACCTTGCCGTGCTCCTCGTCGAGGAACATTCCCTGGATGGATGACCAGTCGGAATCCGGCATCGCGTAGGTGTAGACGATGTCGAGCGTATCGGCGTCGATCATCTGGAACTTGTCGCCGGAGACCACGTAGATGTGGTATCCGTCGGTCATGATCGTGTCGGTCTCGCGGACGCCCTCGACCTGGTCGTTGGAGACGCTGTGGGTGCGGTCGACCTCGTCGTCGGTGCCGGAAGGGGCGCCGGACGCGGCCGTCGTGGTGACGGCGCCGACCGCTTCGTCGAAGACGGCCTCGCCGCCGCGCAGCGAATACCAGCCGTTCTGGCTCTTGCTGAAGAATCCGGCCAGATAGGTCTCGAGCTCGTCGTAATCCTTGAAGTTGTCGACGTCGTCGACGGAAGGAAGGTTGTTCGGCTTCGTCGTGGTCGTCTCGTTGCAGGCGAGGATTCCCGCCGAAAGGAGCAGGATGGCCGCGAGTGACGTGAGGCGACGGAACAGGTTCATCGTTTTCATGGGTGCCTCCTCAGGAGATGCGTGCACTTAATACAACAAGCGGTCCCGTCGTTTTTATTGGCGTTCTTGCGAATTCGCTCACTCCGTGAGGCGGAGGAACTCCTCGATGTCCTCCGCGAGGAGGGCTAGCGACTGGCGCCAGAAGGCGGGGTCGCCGGCGTTGACGCCGGCGATCGCGGCCGTCTCCTCGACGGTCGAGCGGCCGGTTGCGGCGAGGAGGTCGTCGTAGATCGCGACGAATGCGGCCTTGTCCTCCAGGTAGCGGGCGTAGAGCCCCTTGGCGAACAGGAGTCCGAAGGCGTACGGGAAGTTGTAGAAGGAGAGCGAGCCGCTGTAGTAATGGCCCTTGCAGAGCCACATGTAGGGATGCAGGAGGTCGGGATCGAGGCCGTCGCCATAGGTCTTCCGCTGCGCGTCGAGCATCATCTCCTTGAGTTCGTTCTCGTCGAAGACGGTAGCCTTGCGTCCGTCGAACACGGCGCTTTCGAAATAGAAGCGGCTCATGATGTCGACGATCACCTGGGTGTAGTCCTGGATCGACGATTCGAGCAGGAAGATCTTCTCCTCCCGGGTCTTCGCGTCCCGGAGCGCGGCCTTGTTCACGATCGTCTCGGCGAACGTCGATGCCGTCTCGGCGACCGGCATCGTATAGTTCGAATTGAGGATCGATTCGCCGAAGATGCATTCGCCGTGATAGGCGTGGCCGAGTTCGTGCGCCATCGTGATGATGTCGCCGAACGCGCCTTCGAAGTTGGTCATGACGCGGCTCTCGCCGATCGCGTGGATGTTCGAGCAGAACGCGCCGCCGACCTTCCCGGGACGCGGGGTGTAGTCGATCCAGCCTTCGGCGAAGGCCCGCTCGGCCATCCCCGCGAGCCGGGCGTTGAAGGTCCGGAAGTTCTTGAGCACGTAGGCGTTGGCCTCGGGGATCGTGTAGGTCGAATCGACGCCGCCCATCGGGGCGAACAGGTCGTAGAAGGGAAGGCCGTTCGGATGCCCGAGCAGCGTCCCCTTGCGGCGGAGGTAGCGACGGAAGACCGGCAGCGACTCCGTCATCGCCTGAAGCATCGCCTCGAGCGTCTTGCGGCTCATGCGCGAAGCCGCGAGCGCCTGGTCGAGCGGCGAGGCGTATCCGCGTTCCTCGCAGAGCGTGTTGACCTCGCCCTTGATGCCGTTGAGCGCGAACGCCACCGGCTTCTCGATCGCCCTGTAGGCTTCGAGTTCGGCGAAATAGGCCTTGCGACGGACCTCGGGATTCTTGTCGTAGGCGAGGTTGCGGACCTGCGAGAGGGTGATCTCGCGGTCCTCGTACTTCACCGCGACCGTCGCGGTGAGGAGCGACTGGAGCCGATCCCAGGCGATCGAACCGGATTGGCGAAGCTTCGCCACGAGCGTCTCGGTCTTCTCGTCGAGGTCGTACTTGCCGTTTTCGACGATTTCGCGGAGCATGAATCCGTGTTCCTTCACGCGCGTCGAAGCACCCGCGAGGACGGATTCGAACGCCGGCATCTTCGCAAGCCACTTGCGGAAGCGGGTGTCGGTCCCGGTCGTTTCGGTGACCTTCATGCGGAGCGCGTTCAGGTGCTTGACGGCGGTCTGGTTCGTCGTCTCCACGGCTTCCGTGAGCGAGGCGAACGCGAAGAGCCGGTCGGCGACGGACGCGAGTTCGACCGACGCCGCGAGGTAGTCCTCGATCGTCTTCGCCGGGGTTTCGTAACCGACGAACGATGATGCGAGTCCGTTGGTCCGGGCGACCGCCAGATCGAGGCGTTTCAGATCTTCCGTGAAGGCCGGATCCTCGAATCCCTTGTAGAGCTTTTCCAGATTCCACTTGACCATGTTTCTCTTCCTCCTGATGTCATCGTATTCGGTGCGCGTCATCCGATACCGGACCGAGCGCATCGGCCCGCAGGCCGTCGTTTCGTAGAGGATGTCGCCCGCCGGCCTGAACCCGAGCCGCGCGATCACGCGGCGGGACTTGTCGTTTCCGACGAAGTGGGCGACGTAGACTTCGGGCAGCCCGCGGTCGCGGAAGGCGTGCTCGAGCACCGCCTGGCAGGCTTCGGTCATGTACCCCCTGCCTTCGCGTTCCGGGGACAGCACGTAGCCGAGTTCGGCGACCGGCGCATCCGCAAGCTTCGAGCGCGGATGCAGCCCGACGGAGCCGACGACCCGGCCGGTCGCGCGTTCCTCGATCGCCCAGACGTCGGCCGCCTCGATGAAATGCCGGATGATCCGCTCCGACTCGGCGAGGTCGCCGTGGGGCGCCCAGCCGGCCGCGGGGCCGACCGTCGGCGTCGAGGCGTAGGCGAAGAGGTCGGCCGCGTCCGCGAGGGTCCAGTCCCGGAGGACGAGACGATCCGTGAGAAGCGTCTTCACAGGTCCGCGATCTCCGCGACGACGAGTCCCCTGGAGGCGACGTCGAGACGGTCCTCGGGCGCGAGCTGGATCGTCCGGATGCCGGCGACGGCGGCCTCGACGAGCGGCGCGTAGTCGAAGAATTCCTCGTAATGGGCGGCGAGGCGGCGGGTCGGCCGGATCACCGGGTTCTTCGGGAGATACACCGTGCAGCAGTCCTCGAAGGCGCGGTTGGAGACGTCGAGGGTGCCGATCCGTCGCGCGATCGCCATGATGTCGAGCTTGTCGTAGGTGGCGAGCGGACGGACGACGAGGGTGTCCGTGACGGAAGCGATGACGTCCATGCTTTCGAGGGTCTGCGAGGCGACCTGACCGACGGATTCTCCGTTCAGGATGCACAGGCAGCCGTGGTCGGCCGCGACGCGGGAGGCGATCCGATACATCATCCGCCGCATGATCGTGATCAGATAGCTGTCGGGAACGTGTTCGATCAGTTTCCGGTGAAGCGCCTCGAACGGCACGAGGTGGAGTTTCATCCTGGCGTGAGGCGCGTAGTCGGAGAGGATCTCGACGATGTCGACCACCTTCTGAACCGATTCGATCGGCGTGAGCGGGGTCGATTCGAAGTGGATGCACTCGATCTCGATGCCCTGCTTCATCGAAAGATAGCCGGCGACCGGGGAATCGATCCCGCCCGAAAGCAATAGCAGGCCCTTGCCGCCGGACCCGACCGGATAGCCGCCCATCGCGCGGATCGATTCGGTGAAGAGGTAGCCGCCGTCGGGCCGCACCTCGACCGACAGGACGAGTTCGGGATCGTGGATCCTGACCTGGAGGAAGGGACAGCGCGGGAGGATCCGCGCGGCCAGCGCCGGCGAGATCTCCTGGCTCGTGAGCGGGTACTGCTTGTCGGCGCGCTTGGTCTCGATCTTGAAGGTCGTCGGACGACCGCCCGTCTTCTCGCCGATCAGGCCGACGGCGACGTCGGCGATCGCGTCGAGGTCGACTGCGCAGCGGGTGATCGGGCTGTAGGAATAGAGCCCCGAGACGCGGTCGAGCCGTGCCATCACGGCCGTCGCGTCGGCGCCGTTCAGGACGACATACATGCGGTCGTGGCGGAAATCGTAGGCGACCGGGAATGCCGCGAGTTTCTCGCGGATCAGGCGGTCGACGCGGTCGGTGAAACTCTTCTTGTTCTTGCCCTTGAGATTGAGGTCGCCGTAGCGGACCAGGATTCGTTCGTACATGATAACCCTCGTTTCGTGACGCTCCTATTGTATCATAAGGGTTGCGGTTTCGCGCCGTTCCGTGATAAAATCGTATCAGGTGATATCATGTATCAGGACAACCCCCGCGGCGCGACGCGCGCCGCCAACTACGCGCGTTTCCTCGAACTCGTGCGCGCCTATCTGGACCGGGACCTGCCGGCGGTCTCCAACCTCGCGAATCTCGCGGCGCTCGTCTTCGAATTCTTCGACGAGATCAACTGGGCCGGATTCTACCTCTTCGACGGCGACCGGCTCGTCCTCGGTCCGTTCCAGGGGAAACCCGCGTGCACGACGATCGAGCTGACCCGCGGCGTGTGCGGTCGTGCGGCGACCGACCGCGCGACGGTGGTCGTTCCCGACGTGCGGAGATTCCCCGGCCACATCGCCTGCGACGCCGCCTCCCTCTCGGAGATCGTCGTCCCGCTCGTCGCCGGCGGACGGCTCTACGGCGTGCTCGACGTCGATGCGCCCGTGCTCTCGCGGTTCGGGACGGAAGAACGGGAAACGCTCGAAGCCGCGGCGAAGGTTTTCGTTGACATCCTCCCGTCGTTATAATATAATATCTTATGCGCATGTATTAAAAGGCAGTTGCGCCCGCGAAAATTCAGTCTTTGATTGTTCCGTCCGAGGTTTGCCAGTACCGTCGACTGCTTGACGCGAACGCATCAAAACGATCAAACCGGATGATTCGGGAGCTCCTCTCTCATGACGCAAAACAGGAGGACAATACCATGTCGAGATTCACAGGATCCAATTGGAAAGTATCGCGCCGTCTCGGATTTTCGATCACCGAAACCGGGAAGGAACTGAACAAGCGCCCGTTCGCTCCGGGTCAGCATGGCCAGAAGAAGACCAAACTGTCCGAATACGGCACCCAGCTGCAGGAAAAGCAGCGCGTCCGTTTCACCTACGGCGTCAACGAACGCCAGTTCCGCAAGACCTTCGAAGAGGCGAAGCGCATGCCCGGCATCACCGGCACGGCCTTCATGATCCTGCTC
>JBAZNL010000007.1 GCA_041649275.1 Candidatus Izemoplasmatales bacterium | reverse complement strand
ATCTTGGCATTTCCTCGCGGAAAGAGTATACTATAGGCATGGTCGTGAAGGTGAAGCTCCTCGGGGCCAATCCCCTGAAGGGACAAGTCGATTTCGAACTCGTCTGAGAGGAGAAGCCATGAAACTGATCGCAAGCAACAAGAAGGCGTCGCACGAGTACTTCTTCCTCGAATCGTTCGAGTGCGGCATCGTCCTCACCGGAACCGAGATCAAGTCGGTCCGCGCCGGCAAGGTCTCGGTCTCCGACAGCTACTGCCGGGTGAAGGACGGCGAGCTCTACGTCCTCAACATGAACATCGCCAAGTACGACTACGGGAACATCTTCAACCATGAGGAGCTGCGCGAGCGCAAGCTCCTGATGCGGAAGCACGAGATCCTGAAGCTCGGGCAGCGCCTCAAGACCGACGGGCTCACGCTCGTTCCGACCAAGGTGTACCTGAAGGAAGGACTGTGCAAGATCGAGATCGCGCTCGCGAAGGGCAAGAAGCAGTACGACAAGCGCGAGGTCGCGAAGGAAGCGGACTCGAAGCGCCGGATGCAGAAGGCGATGAAGAACATCGCGGTCGATTGAGGGCCATGGAGACCCGAAGGAGGGACGGATGATCAGGGATTCGAAAACGAACGGAGACAAGAATTCCTTCTATCGATTCCATTATTGGAGGGAAACCATCCTCGGCCTCATCGGCGCCTTCGGCGGGATCCTGATTTTGGTCTTCCGCGCGCTTTGGGAGAATACCCTCGTCCTGATCCTCGTCCTCTGGGGATTCGTGATGGCCCTCGTGCTCGCATGGCTCGTGATGCGCGCCGTGCAGAAGAAACAGGAGAGGAAAATCGCACACCGATCCGATCCGACGGCCGACGCATGGCGGATGCCGCCGACGGGTCGGAAGTAACAGGCAAGTCGTTTCACACCCATGGGGCTGTTCTGGATTCGACAGGGCAGTTCGAGTCGAGCAAGCATGCAGTCGGCGGACTATACACGCACCGGCAAATAACTGCCAACAACAATTACGCTTTCGCCGCCTAAGCATAGGTAGCGGGGTTCCCCCTTCCAGCCTGCGGGTTCGGGGAACCTCCAGCTAGCAGGATAGCAAAACGGGTCGCCGCCTTAGGCTCGTTCGCGAAGACAATAAGGCTGGTCGTCGGATGGTGGGTTCCCTGGCAGTCCGGCGACGAGATTCACAGGAAACTAAGCATGTAGAAACCTCGACGATCGGCTGTTTTGGACCGGGGTTCAAATCCCCGCAGCTCCACCATTTGACAATCATAGGTTTGATACAACCGTATCAGACCTTTTTTTATGCACCAAGGAGTCAATTCTCTTATATTTTATACACATTCAAGTCGAATCGGACTAGTCTGACAACGTCGATCTCTTGTATAACTCGAAAGGAATCCACTCAACTTTTTCTAATCCAATTAGGGTTCATATTTAGTTATACGACTTACAATTGCGCAGGATAAGTGCTATTATTTAATAAAAAGAACGGATTCCAAAGAAAAAAGTGCAAGCATACAACACTCGTCAGCAATCATACTAATCTGTCACACGAGAAGAGGGAACAGGTATGGACAATAATCGTGATTTTCACGGGAAAGCTATTTTAATAGCAAAAAACATATCAACAAAGAAGTCCAGTCACGAAGACGCGCTTGGCATCCAAAAGATGAAACTTGGATTTTTCGATACGACCGCAAAACCGAGTACAAGGAAATATCATCTTGAATTCATGACAATGAATGGACCGATATCATTCATTGTTTCATCGACTATATATTTCACGATTAAAATCGATTCATTGGGGTTTTTGGATTATCGCAATTGCAATTTTCATGACTTCCAGTTCATCAAGATTGCAACTTCTGATGATGTCAAGTCGCTTGGTTGGTGATGGGCTGGTAAGGTATACAATTTATGGTAGCCGATGATTTCAATGGGGATAACATGCATACTGGATTGGTATGGAAATCAGTGAGTGGTCTGCGATACCAAATGTATAGGTAGGATATGATTTTGAGTAATCGGGTATTGTCACAAGTGTTGTGAGAAAATGGGAACGGTTCTTCTGAATCGATGAAGAAGAGAGAAGATAGAAGGAGATCACGATGGACATAACGCTAAGGCCTATTACAGAAGAAGAATACAATGAATGGATTGTTATTTCCACCAACCATCAAGCAAAAGATCAATCTAGCGCAAGTGGCAAAACAATGTCAGAAGAAATGGAGAAACTAAACAAGATGCTTCCGCTTCTTTTGCCAAACGGACCACACACTGAACGACACCATTTTTATGTCATAGATACACTGAATCAACCTAATATTGGATTTCTCTGGATAGGAAAACTGCCACACCTTGATGACTCATCGATTTTCTTGTTTGATATCTATGTCAGGAGTGAGTACCGTTCAAAAGGCATTGGCAGAACGGCGATGATACAGCTAGAAGAAATCGTGAATTCTCTACAATATGACAAAATTCTTCTCCATGTTCTAAAAAGCAATTACGCGAGGAATTTATATGAATCACTAGGGTATGTTCCGATAGAGAACCACGAATATTCACTCATCATGGAAAAAGAGGTATGACTGGATTGCGGATTGGTGTGGATTTTTATTGAGTGGTCTGGATACATGATGCATTGGGAGTAGATGCCTCGCCCATTCCAAGCAACAATTCGCAGATCTATGCAAAACGAAATGCCTGAACCACCGCAAAGCGTATATGAATCGAGGATCACCATGAGCAAAAACCCATTAACCTTGTTTTTCGTTGTTCTCGTATCGCTCGGATTATTGGGTTGCGAGAATGTCCGCGACACCCCTCCCATCGATTTGTTTGAAGAAATGGGTCATAGCGTTGAAATCGCCTCGACAAGTTTATATATCGACCAGGCCCATGAAATGTTGAATTCATTTTGTATCAAAAACGATTACCCTTCAACGGGAAAAGACATTGTGGTAGTGTATCTGATCCGTAGTGAAGAGGATGGTCGGTACTATGAAATGTTCTATCCGGTCGACCGGGATCATGAGATGATCGTCAGAGAAACCAGCATCCCTGAATTTGCGATCATTCAGAGCGAATTGGATGAATACGTTGCACTCAACAGCGGGGTCAGCATTGATGTTTTCGAAGGCTATTCCGGGATGTTTTTCTTCCCGAATGCTTTCGATGGGAATTTCGATTCCAACATCGACGCGCTCGGTGAACTGGGGTCGCCGATCATTCTTGAAGTCGGGAAAATCGAGATGGAGTCCAGCTGTCCGAGCATTTGCTTGGCGAGAGATAAGGATGGGCGGTTCGTCTTGTTCTATTATGATATACAGCACGATGAGATTGCAATCATTTCTGAAGTTGCGTAAGGATCCATTTCTTGCATATTGCATGGAATTCTAAGGATAATCAATCGTCTTCCGTTGGATTTCCATGCTTTTCGTCAGCGCGATGCTCCCGGGAGCATGGGTAGAACGGCGGAGATGGAAAGCGATGCCCGGTTCGCGAAGCAAGACCATCGAGATGTATTTCGCTTTGTCCAAACGCAATGCTTGGAGGAGGATGTGGGTATGGATAATGTCAGGAAGGTCGTATCATTGTTAGTCTTGTGTTTTTTCGTTTCTGCTGTCATGGCATGCCATTATACACCGACCCGGATTTATACGGATGATGAGAATGGGTACATCGAATTTGAAAATGACTTTGAAGTCCAACTCCTTTCCGTTGAATATGCCGAAGACAGCACTTGGATGGAGTATCATTTCACGTTCGAACTGAAGAGAGGATATCCGAAGAAATTCTCCATTTCCATCGATAATTTCAAACTCAGGGAAGGCGACGAGTTTATGACGCTGAACGATTCACTGGCTTCGGGGGAGATATCATCATACGGCGAAGCGGTCGCCCTATTCCTGAATGACGTTGAACAAGACGAGAAGGTCTATCAATACATGGAAATGAACGTTGTGTATTCACTGGATATAAGAGTTGATTTGGCACCTTTCTTCACTTCCTGTCAAAATCTAGAATCCAACTGTCTGGACGTTACTGCATATGACGATGGCATCGAACTGTCCTTTGATGGACGCAGCGTCTGGTTTGGCGATCTATATTATTAACGATGATCATAAATCGTCTCGGCGATTCTTGACTCGATCAAGGATTCCGCATCATTGACGATTCCCATCTGCTGGAATGGCGTGGCTGCACTCGGCCATCATTACGCATAGCTCTAGGGGTGTAGATTGCGGGGGTTCACAATGAATCGCAAGGGCGCCGTGAACTCTGATGTGGCGTGATTTTGTACTGATTGAATTCATTTCATCCCTGGATCGTAACGATCGCGACGGCACGGACATTCGGCGTTTACCGCCATGTTTCCGATTGTTCGCGTTTTTTCTGCTTCGGTCCCCTTCATCTCTTGAAGTGTGTTCATGGACCGATGAAACAAGCGCGATGCCAAGCACATCGATTCACCGAAAGGAATTGTTTGGTTGCGGAACATCGGCAAGTTACATGCTTCCGCTTGTAAAGTATCATCTCAAGATGTTGATTTTTAGCATTCGATGCTACAATTGAAAAAGGGGTGACGACGTGAAACTCAGGCTATCGGTCGATGAGAAGCACAAGGAGATACTCAAGGCCTTCTTTGAAAACATGGACATCGAAATCAACGATCTTGACTTCGACTACACATTGATCTCAGGCGAAAGCGACCCGGATTTGATCACCGGGTATCATGCGGATGAAATATTCCTCATCCGACCCAAGGATGTGGTCTATTTCGAGAGCGATGGCAATGACATCACCTGTCACACAATCAACCTGTCGTGTCGTGTGAAATACAGGCTATACGAGATCGAGAGCCTGTACCGACATCAGAGGTTCATGCGCGTCAGCAGTTCATCCATCGTCAACCTCGACCAGATACGCAGCATCAAGCCGACGATCAATTCCAAGTTCGTCCTCACCATGAAGAACAAGGATCATGTGGACGTGACGAGGAGCTATTACCACATCTTCAAGAACTATATCGAAGGAGGGGGCAAGGAATGAAAAAGTTCATGACCGCACTGCTTGCGGTATTGTCGACATGGAGTCTGTCCGGTTGCACTGCTCCTCTCCAGGAAGAGACGTTCTCTTATTATGATGCATATTACGAGTTGACCGTGAAGTATTTTGACTCATACGCCGTGGTATACGAGAATGCGGATTACGATTTGACGTTGTTCGCCGTCAAGAGTTCCGAGATCGTCGATGGCGATGGGAACGAATATGTCAATTACATCTTGAAATGGAATATTGACAAGCTAGATACGATATTCCGTTTTTCCTGCGGCAGCCACGGATTATGGAGCGGAATATCGCAATGGAACGGTACGTACATGACTCATCTGATCCCCGGTCAGGAAGTCCATGATTATTGTCAACCCTACGATTTCACATTGACAATCCAAGGCGAGCATGTCGCCGACATCGGTCTGGTGACCGATGCCAATCAAGCACAGTTGGCCTGGATGCCGGTCGCGGATGTCGGCGAGAACAATCTTGGAGCGTACCTGGCGAACAATCGGGTTTTCATATTGACACTGTCGGGCGTCGTTCTCGGCGTCGGCCTGTTCGTGCTGGCCTATCTGGCCATCTATCGAAAGAACTGCAACAACTTCGTGTCGAACAAGAAAGTCACCAAATTGCCCGGACCTTCCGTCATCCTGTCCCTGTCGATCATGATCGGTCTTTTGACGATCATCGCATTGGTGAGTTCGCATGAAGCGCCCTCGGATCATTACGACAACAACTTCTATGACTATGTCAGGCAGGAAGAATCCACGCTCTATCTGCCGGAATTCGACGGCGATGGCCAGGAGCTGATCGGATCGGCGGGCATGCTGGAAGTGTACATCGAGAAAAACGGAACGGACGACATCGTCTTTACCGTAGTGCTCGTCGACGGAGACGAGCGATACCTTATGGAAACCATCGCGTATTCATTTTCCAACGCGGCGAACTGCGATCGATATCGTGTGGAACTCCATCAGAAGCAGAAAGATGACGACGGGTATGCTTTCGGCTATATCGTGGAAGCGTATGAAGACGTCGGCGGCGAGGAGATCAGGCAACTCTCGTTTTCCCTCGGGGTCACCGAAGAGATCGACGGCACGCTGACATTCATCGATTTCATGGACAGTACGAACATGTACGACGTATACTATATGAATGCGAAAGGCTACTACAAAATGTCGTACATCGTCGCAGATTATTTCCAGGACGAATCGAAATGAAATGCACTTCAGGATCCGGAAAGAACGCTATCGGCGACCCGGATTGACGAACGCACGATGGCCGAGTGCGCTTCCCGACGACGGGACCGCATCGCGGATGTCGCCTTCGCTTCACGGACCGAACCGTCTGCCCGGGGACCGCGATCGAACCATCTTGATGTCATTCGGGGACGAAATCGGATGGGACTCATGCTATAATCTTCACAAGAGGTGAACAATATGAAGATGCAATTGCCGAAACGCCAGGAACTCGATGCGAAGCGCACGTGGGACATCGCGAACCTGTTCAAGACCGAGTCGCTGTACCTCGAGGCCTTCGATGAAGCCGAACGGCTCGTCGATTCCTTCTGCGCGAAGTTTGAAACCAAGCTGAATGATAAGGATACCATCAACGAGGCGTTGACCGCCTACCAGGACATCCGCGGCAGGCTGACGCGGATCGGCGCGTACGCCTCGCTCCAGTCGAGCACCGATTCGATCAGCGAAGAGAATCAGATGCGGCAAGGGAAGAGCATGATCCGCTTCCAGACCATCTCGAAGAAGACGGCCTTCTTCGAAAACGAACTGAAGGCCGCTCCCGATGCGCTCCTGCGGGAAGCCTCGGAGTGCGCCGAGGAGAATCGCCACTACCTGCTCGACGTCATCGACGAGAAGAAGTACACGCTGATCCCCGAGGTCGAAAAGGCCCTGGTCGCCCTGTCGCCGGTCCTGAACGCCGCCTACGTCAACTACAACCGCTTCAAGCTGGCGGACATGAAGTTCGACGACTTCGAGGTGGACGGAGTCAAGCATCCCAATTCGTTCACGCTGTTCGAAAACGAGTACGAGTACGTGGTGGACACCCCGGTCCGAAGGGCCGCCTACGAGTCTTTCTACAAGAAGCTGCAGGAATACCAGCACGGCTTCGCCAGCAACTACTCCGCCCACGTCCAGAAGGAGAAGATCCTCTCCGAACTGCGCGGGTATCCCAACGTCTTCGACTACCTGCTGTATGACCAGAAGGTCACGCGCGACTTCATGGACCGCCAGATCGACCTGATCATGGAACGCCTGGCTCCGGCCATGCGGCGGTACGCCCTTCTCCTGAAGGACGTCCACGGCCTCGACAGGATGACCTACGCGGACCTGAAGATCGCCGTCGATCCCTCCTTCGAACCCAAGGTGACGATCGAAGAGGCCCGGGCGCTGATCGAGGCGGGGCTGTCCGTCCTGGGAAGCGAGTACAATCAGGTCGTGCGGCGCGCGTTCGACGAACGCTGGATCGATTTCCCGCAGAACCAGGGGAAATCGACCGGCGGCTTCTGTTCCTCGCCCTATGGGGCGACATCCTTCATCCTGATCAACTGGAACGGCCAGATGGACGAGGTGATGGTCCTCGCGCACGAGCTCGGGCATGCGGGTCACTTCCAATACGCCAACCGCCACCAGAGCATCCTGAACACGCGGCCGTCGACGTACTTCGTGGAAGCGCCGTCGACGACCAACGAGCTGCTGGTCGCCAATCACCTGATCAGGACGGCGAAGACCTCGCGCGAGAAGGCGTGGCTGAAATCGGTGAAGATCGCCCGCACCTACTACCACAACTTCGTGACCCACCTGCTCGAGGCGGCGTTCCAGCGGGAAGTCTACCGGAGGGTCGACCAGAAGCAGCCGCTTTCGGCCCAGGTGCTCAAGGGCATCAACCTCGACGTCCTCAGGAAGTTCTGGGGCGACGCGGTCGAGATTCCCGATTGGGCGGGCTATACGTGGATGAGACAGCCGCACTTCTTCATGGGACTCTATCCGTACACCTATTCCGCCGGCCTCACGCTCGGTACGAAGGTGTCCGGCATGATCGAATCGAAGGCGATCGAACCGCAGGCATGGATCGAGGTCCTGAAGGCCGGCGGCACGAAGACGCCGCTGGAACTGGCCCGGATGGTCGGGGTCGACCTGTCGACGGACCGACCCCTGATCGAAGCGATCGACGAGATCGCATCGATCATCGACGATCTCGTCGCCCATCGGAAGGACGCCTGAACGCATCGATCCGACGGCCGGGATCATTTCCGGCCTCTTCGATGAAATCGTTCAACGGCGTCCCCCGAACGGGAGGGCGATCGTCGAAAAAGCCCCGCGTCTTCGCCGGAAGGACGCGGGGCTCTTTCATTTCATGCCGGACGATGGGCGGCTTTCGTTCGCATCGAGACCAGATGCACCGGCAGATACATCAGTGCGATCAGTGCGGTAGCGAACGATGAAAATGCCAGCAGATAGAGCAGCGGGGAGGATTCCTGGAAAGACGCGAGGAACGCGGCGGGCGGTGTGAACAGGAAGAGTTCGTCGGCTCCGCCGAAACGCAGTTTCGCATATCCGGCGACGAAGGCATAGGCGGCGAGGAACGCCATCGACCGCAGCCAGTCGCGTTTGACGGGGACGAATCCCATCACACGGACGCCATACACCGCGAGCCACGCGATGACGGCGTGGGCTCCGAAGAAGGTCCACCCGCTCCAGCGGTCGAGGCCGAACGGCGTGTCGTAGAAGAGGAACGACAGAAGCGATCCGAACGCATAGAAGTAGGCGATCCTGAAGATCGCTTCCTTCTTGAACGCGACCGCGAAGAAGAGCGAGTAGAGAGCGACGGCGCACAGCGGGAACCGGAACGGCGACGTCGTGAGCATGCGGCTCTCGAAGACCCGCCACTCGAACGCGATTCCGAGGACCAGGATCCCGTAGCGGATCCAAGGCTCAGCCTTGGAACCCTTGAGTCTGGGTGAAAGGATCCAGAGGAGAACGACGCTTAGGATGAAGCCGAGGGTAAGTGCGATGTGCGTGACGCCGAACCATTCGAGCGGTTGACCGGGCTGTTCGCTGAAGAATGGGATCATGTCGAAACCTCCCTTTTCAGATATTATACCACATTGGAACACTCCCGCGCAGGCGTGTATTGCACAATAATAAACGAATCGTGATGATTTGATGAAGACAAATCGAAACGCATGTGGTATAATGACATCGACTTACGATGTAAAAGGCGGTATCTATGACGACAATCGATCGCATCATGCAGTTCCTCAACGGGGAAATGACCCGCCCCGTCCCCTACCAGTCGCTTTCCGAAAGCTGGTTCCACTATCTCGCCCTCGCCGTCGCGATCACCGCGGCGGTCCTCGCCGCCATCTCTCTTCGAAACGGCGGCGAGAAGCGGCTTCGCCGGTTCCTGCTCGCCTTCGCCGCGCTTCTGCTCTCGTTCGAGGCGTACAAGCAGCTCATCTTCAGCTACCAGGCGGGATGGAGTTACCAATGGTACGCCTTCCCCTTCCAGTTCTGCTCGACGCCGATGTACGTCGCCCTGGTCGCGGGACTCACGAAGAACGACAAGATCCGCCAGGCGCTCGTTAATTTCCTCGGCACCTACGGGCTGTTCGCGGGACTCGCGGTCATGTTCTATCCGAACGACGTCTTCATCAACACCATCGGCATCAACATCCAGACGATGGTGCATCACGGCGCGATGATGGTCGTCGGGGTCGCGCTCCTGGCGAACAAGGTCAAGCTCACCTCGAAATCGATCCTGGGAGCGACCGCCGTGTTCGCCGTCCTGGTGGGAACGGCGATCCTCATGAACACCGCCTACAACGCCTGGATGGGCGACGCCACCTTCAACATGTTCTTCATCAACCCCGTCTACGGGACGCACCTGCCGATCCTCTCGCAGATCGAGCCGCTCGTCCCCCATCCCGTCTTCGTCGTGATCTACATCGTCGGGTTCGCGCTCGTCGCGTATCTGATGCTTCTGATCGGCATCGTCGCCCACCGGCCGCTCGACCGCAAGGCGCGGTCGGTCGCACCGCGGCGGACCGCGGCGCGTCCATGACCAACGACCGTCTTTTCCGCATGCCGTTCTCCGACCTGTATCCGCTGTATCTGGCCAAGGTCGAACGGAAGGGCCGCACGGCGACGGACCTCGAGGCCGTCGTCGGCTGGCTCACAGGTTATGCGGGCGAGACGATCGCAAGCCTGATCGATCGGAGGATCGACCTCGAATGCTTCTTCGCCGAGGCGCCGATGGCGAAGACGCGGACTCCGCTCGTGGCGGGAAAGGTCTGCGGCGTCCGCGTCGAGGACGTCGCCGATCCGACCATCCGGATGATCCGCGCTGTCGACCTCCTGGTCGACGAACTCGCCAAAGGCAGGCCGCTTTCCCGGATCCTGCGCTCCTGAACGGTTCGCCGGGCCGATTCATCGCCTCGAATCGAAAAGCTTCGCCCGAGAGCGAAGCTTTTTTCATCATGCGAGACGAATCGCTAGGCGGCTTTCGAGGCATTCGCCCTGTGGGCGAGGAGGAGGCGGACGCCGACGAACGCGGATAGCGCGAGCATCAGGATCCAACCGAACAGCGACGTGTTCATGACCGCGATGAAGCCGCGGTCGAACTGGGCGGGGTCGATGTGCTTCAGGAAGATCCCGAAATATGCCCAGGCGATGACGAGGCTGTAACCGAGATTCTTCTGGATCATGAGGACGACGCCTCCGATCGCGAGTCCGACGAGCAGGACCGCGACCGTCTGGAGGGTCGCGCCGACAGTGTCGACGGGCAGGCCGAGCTTGACCAGCCAGGTCGTCGCGTTGGCGATCGTCGCCACCGTGATCCAGCCGAAGTAGACGCCGAAGGCGGCTTTCGTCATCGCGTCCGTCTTCCGCAGCGGGTATGAAATGAGGATCAGGCAGAAGAGGATCGAAAGCATCAGTAGAAGCGACAGCCAGATGACGCGGAAGTGCCATGCGAAGATCCAGAGGACGTTCGCGACCGACGAGACCGCGAAGAAGGCATCGATCCTGATGCGGACCGGGTCGACGGCGGCGCCCTCGCGGGGACGCAGGCCCAGGACCTCGCGGACGACGTAGACGCCGAGGAGGATGTAGATGACTCCCCAGATCGAGAACGTCAGTCCGGTCGGGGCGAAGAGGTTCCGGTAGGAATCCGAGACCGCACCGGTCGTGATGCCGTTGATCGGAATGAGATTGGCGAGCGCGTTCACGAGGATCATCGCGGCGTATGCGCCGGCGGAGAACCAGACGATGAAACGACGGTGTTTCGGTTGGATCATGGCGAAGCCTCCATTCGTATCCTTGTCTCTATTGTACCACGTCCGTTCGCACGCGCGATCGCGAGCACGCATCATCGACGCGAAACGGAAAACCGCGCGCGTCGAAGCGCACGTTTCGACGTTTCGCGACGATGAAACCGTTCGCGCGCGAAAAAAAGGGATCGCGGACGCCGGGGAATCGATGGTATAATGGGAGCGGCGAATCCCCTTCGGTCTTTCGGACGGATCCGCACTCGATGCGCCGACAGGCGCCGGAGGTCACTCATGGTCGAAGCGATCGTCTATCTGCTTGCGGGCTTGGGAGCGTTTCTCGTCGGGTTCAAGGTCCTGTCCGACAACGTCCAGAAACTGGCCAACAAGAAGCTCAAGCAGCTTTTCAACAGAGTCACGAACAACCGCCTCGTCGGCGTCGGAATCGGCACCGCGATCACGATGATCGTGCAGTCGTCGTCCGTGACGACCGTCATGGTCGTGGGCTTCGTCAACGCCGGCGTGATGAACCTCCTCCAGGCGACGACGATCATCATGGGCGCGAACATCGGTACCACGATCACCGCCCAGATCGTCGCCCTGCAGGCGCTCGACGTCACGATGTACGCGATGCTTCTGGCCGCGATCGGCGTCTTCGGCGAGATGATCGCGAAGAAGGACAAGTCGAAGGCGACGTTCTACGCCGTCGCCGGTCTCGGCCTCGTCTTCATCGGCCTTTCGATCATGAGCGATTCGATGCGCATCTTCCGCAGCTCGCCGCTGATCACCGAGGCCTTGACCTCGGTGAACAATCCCTTCGTCCTGCTGCTCATCGGCGTCGTCGTGACCGGCATCGTCCAGTCCTCGTCCGCCGTCACCACGATCCTGATCTCGATGGCCGGCGCCGGCCTGATCATCGGCGGCGGCGGAAACGCGGTGCTCTACGTCGTCCTCGGCACCAACATCGGGACGACCGTCACGGCGCTCCTTTCATCGATCGGCGCGACTTCGAACGCGCGTCGCGCGGCGATGATCCACCTCATGTTCAACGTCCTCGGCTCCCTCGTCTTCTTCCCGATCCTGCTCCTTTGGCCGTCCTTCGCGGACAACGTCCTCGCGCGGATGTTCGCGCTCCCCGGAACCCAGATCGCGATGTTCCACACCTTCTTCAACGTCACCTGCACCTTCGTCTTCCTGCCGTTCGCGACGGTCTTCACGAAGGTATCGCACATGTTTGTCCGTGACCGTGCGGCAACGACTCCGCTCATCTACTTCGACGAACGTCTGCTCAAGACGCCGGGCGTCGCCCTCGGCCAGCTCACGAAGGAGGCCGTCCGCCTCGGTCGGCTCGCGATGGATACCCTCAACGCCGCGATCGAAGCCTTCATCGTCCAGGACGGTACCGCGCTCGACGCGATCCGCGGCCGCATCTGCGACGTCGAACGCCTCGACAGCGCGATCACGCAGTCCCTGATCAAGGTCTCCGCCAATCCGCTCACGCTCGAGGACGAGCAGATGATCAACCGCGTCCATCACGCCATCGGCGACTTCATCCGCATCGCCGAGATCAGCGACAACGTCCTCAAGTACACCCGGACCAGCATCGACCAGCACCTCACCTATTCGGAAGCGGCCCAGGCCGACCTGCGGGCGATGTACGGACTCCTCGACCGCGAGTTCGCGCTCACCCGGGACGTCTTCGTCGACCGCAACTTCGACCTGATGGCGGAAGTCGAGACCATCGAGGAGCAAGTCGACCGGATGCGCAGGCAGATGATCGACGACCACCTGAAGCGGCTGAACGAGGGCCTTTGCAGCGCCGACAACAGCGGCGTCTACATCAACTTCGTCTCCAACCTCGAACGCGTCGGCGACCACATCAACTTCGTCGCCCACAGTTACGAGACGCAATCGCCGGAAGCCTGTCGGATCGAAGCCGAATGACCGCGACGGTCCGACCGCCGCTTTCGTCCGTCCCGACGTCGCTTCCAAGATAGGAGAACGCCCCATGCCGAAACGCTGTCCCAACTGCAAGTCCGAGATCACCCGCTATCAGGAATTCTGCTATCAGTGCGGCGCGCCGATCCGTCATGTCGCGAAACGCCCGAAGGTCGATCTCGGCGTCGAGTGGAAGTGGTTCATCGTCGGCTTCCTGCTTCCGCCGCTCGGCTACGCCTGGTTTTTCTTCTTTTCCCGCAACCATTACGATGCGGCCCTTTCGGCGTTCAAGGGCGCGATCGCCGCGTCGATCCTCTCGTTTCTCGTCTACCAGATGCTCTCGCTCGTCAGTTGCCTCGGCCTCGCGGATCCGACGACCACCGGTGTCCTGCCGGTCGCCCGATCCGTCTTCCGCGCTTGAGGTGAACCGATGGAGAGCCGAAGCAAGATCGTCCTCGACCGTTCCACCATCGTCCGCCTCTTCGCCAAGGCGGGCATCGAAGGCGTCGAATCGATCGCCCCGCTCGGGGCGGGCGAGTTCAACGCCCTCTACGCCGTAAAGGCCCGAGGCGTCGAACACGTCCTCAAGGTCGCGCCGACCGATCGACGGCGGATGCTCTCGTACGAACGCGGGATGATGGCCGAGGAGGTGCGCTTCTACGCCTGGATGCGGGAGAAGACGCCGATCCGCGTGCCGTCCGTCCGTTACGCCGATTTCACCGGGACCGATCTGCCGTCGCCGTGGTTCATCATGGAACGGCTCCCCGGAACCACCGTCGATCGAGCCGGCTTGACGGCCGCGGAGAGAGAGGTCGCTTTTCGGCAGACCGCGGCGATGGTCGCGTCGCTCCACGAGGTCCGCGGAGCCGGGTTCGGTTACGTCCAGAACGGCCTGCACGCCGATTGGCACGAGGCGCTTGCGGCGATGGTCGGAAACCTCATCGAAGACGCGCGCCGGTTCCGGATGCCATGTCCCCGCGGAAGACGACTCCTTCGGGCCGTACACGCCCATGCGGACGTCCTGAGGACGGTCGAGTCGCGGCTCGTCAACTTCGACGTCTGGGAGCCGAACATCCTCTGCGAACGGAAGGACGGCGACCTGACGCTCTCGTGGATCGATCCCGAGCGCTCCTTCTGGGGCGATCGCATCGCCGATTTCGTCTGCCTCGACTTCATGAAGATGTCGCTCGACGAGAAGTCGTCGGCGCTGTCCGCCTACAACGCCGTGGCGTCGGAACCGATCGCGGTCACGGATGCGGAACGGATCCGCTTCTCGCTCATGCTCGGGTACCTCGGACTCATCATGGAGGTCGAGAAGTACGCCCGCTACACGCACTTCCATTTCGGCTGGTGGCGCAACGTCGGCGCCTGCAAACTTTTATTCCGTCAATGCTTCGGATCGCTCCGCGTCCTCGAAGGTCGCGCCGCGAAGGAGGAGAATCCCCATGAATGACGCGCTCCAGGGCATCGCCCTCGATCCGAAAAGCCCGCTTCGCGGCAAACGGATCCTGTTCCTCGGTTCCTCGGTGACCTACGGCGTCGAACCCGGCGGGATCTCGTTCGTCGAATTCCTCGCCGCGCGGACGGGATGCTTCGCTCGGAAGGAAGCCGTATCGGGGACGACGCTCTGCGACGTCGACGACCAGTCCTACGTCGCCCGTCTTCGGCGCCTCGATCCCGATCTGACCTTCGACGCCGCGCTCGTGCAGCTCTCGACGAACGACGTCGGCCGGGGTCATCCGCTCGGAACGCCGATCGGACCCGGCGCGGTCGGCTACGATCCTTCGACGGTCGCCGGTGCGATCGAAACGATCGTCGACCGGATTTTCCGCGTCTATCGCTGCCCGGTGTTCTTCTATGTCGGCACGCGGTTCCCGGAGCCGCGCTACGGAGCGATGGTCGAACTGCTCTGGAACATCGCGAAACGCTGGGGCATCGGCGTTGTCGACCTGTGGAACGATCCCGTCATGAACGCCGTCGATCCCGCCGATCGCGACCGCTTCATGGCGGACGGCGTCCACCCGACGCTGACCGGCTACGTGGAGTGGTGGGGACCGCGAATCGAAGCGGCCCTGATCCGGCTGCTTGGCGAAGCGGCCTCCCGGTAGAAAAAAGAAAAACGGGCCCCGTGGGGACCCGTTGCGATGATGATGGTCAGGTGATGCTCTTCCTGAACAGCTTTCGCAAGTACAGGACGCCTGCGACGCCGATCGCCGCCGTGGCGAGGTCGTAGAGGACCAGAAGCGCGGTGACAAGACCGAGGAGGAATCCGGAGGGATCGGGATCCTCGTCGAGACCGGTCGCTGCGGCGACTACGAGCACGAGGAGGAAGAAGAGGATCGCGGCTCCGCCCGCGATCAGGACCCGCATCCGGTCGTGGGGGGAAGTCCACGCGGACCAGAGCAGGACGACGGCGCCGACGGCGACGACGAAACCGAGTTCGGCGGGGAACATGTAGTCCATCAGGAACCGGCCTTCGTCGATCGATCCGACGACCGACGTGAAAAGCATGAACGCGATCGGAAACAGCGCGAGCACGGTTCCGAGGATCGCGAGCACCTTGGTGATGATGGGATTCTTCATGATCCGTCTCCTTCCGGACGTTCGATGACGGCCCGTCCGCCATCATGATAGCACCGTTTCCCGACGGAAGGCAAGGGGATGTGACGTTTTCGTCCGGTTTCCTCCTGCGAATCGTCATGTTCGATGCGCGGATTCGCCGAAATGCGCGTGGATTTCCGTTTCTTTCAGGGGCGTTGGGACGCCCCCTGAAGAAGAGCCGCCGGACCAGGGAACCCTCCTCCTCTTTTCGCTTGACACGGGCCTTGGATGTGCTATAATCTTGTCTCGGTGCGTCCGCTCGAGACGCGCCGGGAGCGACATCCGATGGCATCCAGAAACGACAATCCGAGGACTCCGCCGGTACGCGGCGAGTTCCTCGTTCCCGACTATTACGCCGCCTTCGCGTGCAAGGGCGGCAGTTGCCGCAGCACCTGCTGCGCCGGCTGGACGGTCACCGTCCCGATGGACCAGTACTTCGCCCTCGCCAACGTGTCCTGCGGGCCCGAACTGCGCGAATCGATCGACCGCGCCTTCATGCCGGTCCTCCGGCCATCGCCCGAACGCTTCGCGGAGATCCGCCACGACCGCGACGGCCGTTGCAAGCTCCTCCGTCCGGACGGCTGGTGCGCGCTCCATGCCGCCTGCGGCGAGGACGCATTGCCCTCGGTCTGCCGCTACTATCCGCGCGGCCCGCGGATCGATCCGATCATGGAATCGTCCTGCGCGAACAGCTGCGAGCGCACGCTCGAACTGCTCTTCGAAAAACCCGAACCGCTCCGCTTCGAACGCCGGGAACTCACGTTCTCGATGCCGTTTTCGCCCACCGCGACGGCTCCTGCGGAAGCGGCGGCCTACGTCCGCGTCCGCGCCTTCTGCCTCGCCATCCTGACGGATCGGGCGTTTCCGCTTCAGACGCGGATCCTGATGGTCGGAAAACTGCTTTCCGCCCTCGATCGCGATCCGGGCGTCGACCCGGGAACCGTCGACCTCAGCGTTCCCGCCTTTGCCTCCGACATTCCCGGAACATATCGGACGATGATGAACGTCGGCCGCTGGTTCATCGAGAACAACCGGTCGATCGCGGCCTTCTGCGAAAGCGTCGAGGCCTACTACGTTGACGGCGAGATCGAGGCGAAGTACCGCGCGGCCACGGCTCATTTCACGGCGATCCTTCCCGACCACGAGATCCTCTTCGAGAAGATGCTGGTGAACGACCTGTTCTTCCGGCAGTTCCCCCGGGGCGACCACGGGACCGGGCTTTCGGACGAATTCACCGCGCTCGCCGGCACGTACGTCTTCATCCGCTTCCTCGCGCTCAACCTGATGATGACGAGGACGAACCGCGCGGAGTTCGTCGACATCATGGCGGCGACCTATCGCGTCGTCGGCCACACCCGCTTCGACAAGAACATCGTCGTCCTGCTTCGCGACGAGGAGGCATCCTCGTTCGACGCGCTCGGAACGATGCTCCAGGCATAGACGAGAAAACATCGAGCCCCACCGGTGCCGACCGGCGGGAGACAAGGAGTTCCCATGGAACAGCAAAAGAAGCAGGAAATCGTCCGGTCGTTGAAATACGTCATGTTCGCCGCATCCGCAGGTCTCATCCAGATCGGGTCCTTCGCGATCCTGACGGAATGGACGGGGCTTCCCTACTGGCCGCGCTATCTGATCGCGCTCGCGCTTTCGATCGTCTGGAACTTCACCTTCAACCGCCGCTTCACCTTCAAGTCGGCGACCGACGTGGGACCGGCGATGGTCAAGGCGTTCGCCTTCTACGTGTTCTTCACGCCGGCGTCGACGATCCTCGGAGAATACCTCGTCGGCGACCTGTTCTGGAACGACTATCTCGTCACCGGCATCAACATGCTCCTGAACTTCGTCCTCGAATTCCTCTACCAGCGCTTCTACGTCTTCCGCGACTCGATCGACTCCAACGATCTGGCGATGAAGGCCAGGACGAAGGCGGAGCAGAAGCACGAGTGAACCATTCCGACGACCCGCTCCGGCGGGTCGTCGTTTTTTCAACGACGTCCTTTCCAAACGCGCGTGCGCATGCTATCATACAGGAGGACGCGTTCGCGTCCGGGAGGCGAAGATGACGAGATATCCCTATGCGGCGGGTCTGAAGGGACCGGCGATCGGCACCGGCAGGATGCGCCTCACCCATCCGCTCCTCCGGCTGTTCTTCCGGATGAACGACACGCACGCGCGACGGTTCCGTCCGATCCTCGGCACCTCGATCCGGAAGATCCTCGTGCCGGGGTTCCAGGATGCCGAGATCGACTGCTTCGTTGTCGAAGGGAGGGCCGTCGCCCCCGACGCCCCGGCGATCGTCTACCTGCACGGCGGCGGTTTCTTCGGGGGGTTTTCGAAGATGCATTTCCAGAACGCCTGCTTCTTTGCGGACGCGCTCCACTGCCGCGTCTTTCTTCCCGCCTACCGAACCTCCTACCGAAACAAGTTCCCGATCCCGGTCGAGGACTGCTACGCGGCGACGAAGTGGATCGCGGGCCATGCGTCCGCCCTCGGGTTCGATCCGACGCGCCTGGTCGTCTACGGCGACAGCGCCGGCGGCTGCCTGGCGGCGGCGACGGCGCTCATGGCACGCGACCGCAAGGAATTCCCGATTGCGTTCCAGATGCTCGTCTATCCGGTGACCGACCGCCTTCAGACGGGTCGGAGCCTGAGGGAATATCCGGACGGCACGTGGTCCACGGAAGCCAACCGACAGATGTGGGACCTCTATCTGGGAGGAGCCGATCCCGGTGGGGACGGCTACGCCTCGCCGCTGCAGGCGAAGACGCTCGCGGGTCTTCCGCCGGCGTACGTCGAACCGGCGGAGATCGACTGTCTTCGCGACGAGGGCGTCGCCTACGCCCGTCGACTCGATAACGCGGGCGTACCGACGATCCTGAACGTCGTCAAGGGAGCTTACCATGCCTTCGAGCAGGAGTATCCCGCCCCCTTCGTCGTCGACGTCCTGAACCATCGATGCGACGTCCTTCGCGAACGCTTCCAGGTGAAATCAGAATGAATGAAAAAACGCGATTTCTCGCGTTTTTTCATTTCTTCAGAGCCCATGGTCAGACGAGTTCGAAGACCCAGAGTCCGATCGCCGCGAACAGGAGGAGGTCGGCGACGCCGACGAAGGCGAGCGCACGTGAAAGGGGATGTTCGCGGTTTCCGCTGGTCAGGATCTTGATTTCGAGGACGGTGGCGAGGATCGGCGCGACGTACGTAAGCAGGTACACGACGGGCAGGACGAAGGCATGGTCGACGTAGTAGACGAAGATCACGACGGCGATGACCGCCTGATTGATCGCCGCGGTCAGGACGAACGTCCGACGGCGTCGATATCCGAATGCGAAGAGCAGCACGAGATGGACAAGGCCGACCAGGGAGGCGAAGAGGAAGGCCTTGACACTCCGCTCCAGATACCAGTCGTCCCAGGCGTCCGGATCGTCGGCGGGGGGAAAGAGGGTGTCGTATTCGGCGTATTGCACGCTGGTGAGGTCATACGAGGCCTGCAAGAGCGGCTTGGTCTGCGTGACGGGTTCGGAGACGTCCATCGATCCGTCGGCGTAGATGATCGCGATCTTGAAGGTCAAGGAGCCCTCGACCCGGTAGCCGAAACGATAGAGGCCATCTCCGAGAAGGACGACCGCGGCTTCGTCGCAGTAGAGCAGCACCGATCCGAATCCGTCCGCGTCCCGATATCCGTTGACCGCGTCCCGGTAGGCGGATTCGGCGTAAGGCTCGGGAAGGTTCCGGTCCGCCAGTTCTTCGGGCGAAAGAAACGGCGCCGCGTCGACGGGAAACAGGAGGTCGACGTAATGGACGTCCGCGATCTCGGGAATCGCGACCTGGACGGACCGATTCATGGTGTACCACGCCGAGATCGTCCCGACGGCTGAACAGATGAAGATCGTGATGATCACCAGCGTCATCGACTTCAGAAACGGCTTCATGGGCATCCCTCCGAAAGGATTGTATCCCATCCGGACATCGATGTCAACGCGCCTGCGAGAAATTCACGCATCATCGCGTTTCCGGTCGAGATCGAAAAAGGCGTCGTCCGCCTGCCTGAAGCAGGGACGACGCCTTCGTTTTCGACGGACCTTATTTCGCGGCGGGCTCTTCCTTGAGTTCCTCGCCGTCCTTGCCTTCGAACCGGCGTCCCCATCCGGTGAGGACGGCGAACAGGAGGACGAAGAACAGCACGGCCGTGTAGATGAGACCGGCGGCGACGACGTACGGATTGAGGCCGGAGAGGGCGACGCCGATGAAGACGAAGCAGCTCAAAAACGGCACGTTGTTGGCGATCGAGTTGGCGAACCCGTCGAGCAGGTTGGCGCGGCGATAGGGGTGGATGTTCTTGCGGCGGCCGATCTCGTTCACGACCGGGCCGAACGTGAGGATCGAGGCGCTCGTGACGCCGCCGAAGAGGAGCGTCGTGAGGTTCGTGCCGATCATGATCGCGATCTCGGCGCCCTTCGGCGTCTTCGCGAGCTTGCTTTTGAGGATCCAGTCGACGAGGCGGTCGAGCGCGCCCGCTTCCTGGAGGACGCCCATGATGCCGAAGACGGAGATGACGAGCGTGACGGTGCCCATCATGTTGGCGACGCCGTCGGCCAGGAAGCCGTGGGTCGCGCCGCCCACGACGTTGAAGATGTCGGAGAAGCCGAGCAGGCCGGAAACGAGGGCGACGATCGTGCCGGAGATCAGACCGACGGTGACCGATGCGAAGATGTCGCGGGTCTTGATGGCGACGAAGAGCAGGAGGCCGACGGGGATGAGCATGAGGAGCGGCAGCGGGCTGCCCTGGACCTCGACGGAGCCGCTGACGGTGCCGCCGATGCCGCCGAGGACGACGAGCAGGACGGTCGTGATGATCGCCGCGACGATCGAGTACTTGAAGCGCGAGGCGACCGCGCCGGAGATTTCGGCGGTGCGGATGCCGTCGCGGTAGACCTGCGTTCCGCACGAGGCGATCGTGGTGTCGGAGATCGGGGCGAGGTTATCGCCGAAGACCGCGCCGCCGAGGATCGCGCCGGCGAGGAACATCGGGCTGGCGCCGAGGGCGATGCCGGCCCCGTAGAAGATCGGGAAGGCGGCGAACATCGTGCCGATCGAGGACCCGGTGGCCGTCGAGATGACGCAGCAGGCGAGGAACACGAATGCGACGTAGATGCCGCCCTTCATGCCGATCGAGCCGGCGAGCCAGAGGAATCCGTTCGAGACGCCGGCCGACTTCATCAGCTGCGAGAACATGCCGATGATGAAGAGGATGAGGACGACGGCGACGCTGGTCGGGCTGGCGATGCCCTTCATGACGGCGTTCCAGAAGCGGCCGTAGTGCTTGAAGTTCTTGACGAACAGCGCGCCGATCGCGAGACCGACGAAGCCGCCCATCGCCAGCGCGTGCATGTCGAACGCCTTGAAGACGACGAACAGCAGGACGCAGACGATCGTGAAGACGAGCATGGGAATGAAGGACATTCCCCATCCGAACCGGAATGCGAGTTTCTCGTTCTTTTCTTCCATTGTTTTCTCCCTCTCTGTATCTTGTGGTGTTTCAGGCAACGATGTTCAGATGACGCCTTTCTTCTTCGCGAGCTTCGTGAGCGCGGACTTGATTCCCTCGAATGCGGCGATCGCGTCGAGATCGTCGTTGAAGCAGGCGATCACGATCCGGATGTGGCCCTCGCCCTCCCTGCCGTACGGCGTTCCCTCGTTCACCATGATGTGGGCCTCCTCGAGGATCTGCGCGGCGACCTCGGCGGCCGTTCCCAGGCGCGAGACGTTGAGCCAGGCGAGGATCCCGCTTTCCGGCATCGTCATCGTGACGCCGGGAATCGTGGACAGGATCTCGTAGGCGATCCGACGGCGGCGTTCGAGTCGGACGAAGTGGGACGGCAAAAGCGTCTCGTCCCCGAGTGCGGCGACGGCGCCGACGGACGAGACCGTGGAGGCGGCGCCGAGGACGTTGACGGCGCCGCCGTAGAGGACGTCCATGATGCGGTCGTCGGCGTAGATGTAGCCGATGCGCAGGCCGCTGAGACCGTACCCCTTGGAGATCGAACAGACGGTCACGGTACGTTCCCACATCCCGGGAAGCGTCGCCGGCGAGATGAACTCGCGTCCGTCGTAGACATGGTCCTCGAAGGCCTGGTCGGACACGAGCACGAGGTCGTGACGGATCACGAAGGCGGCGAGCTCTTCGACCGACGCGCGGTTCCACACGGTGGTGGTGGGGTTGTTCGGATGGGTGACGAGGACGACCCTGGTCCGCGGCGTGACGCGCCGTTCGAACTCGTCGATCCTGATCTGGTAGCCGTCTTCCTCGTGAAGCGGGACGTGGACCGCGACGCCGCCGAGAAGCTTCGGATCGAGGAAGTTCGAGGGATAGCTCGGATCGGGGATGAGCACCTCGTCGCCTTCGTTCAGAAACGGCATGAGCGCGTAGAGCAGTCCGGAGTCCGAACCGGGGGTGACGATCACGTTGCGGCTCGGATCGAGCTTCAGGCCCGTCGTGCGGCCGACCTTCGCGGCGATCGCCTTGCGGAGGTCGTACGCGCCGATCGGCATCACGTAATGCGCGGGGACGCCGCCCTCGATCGAATCGACCATCGCCCGCTTGACGGACGCGGGAAGCGAGGGGTCGGGGAAGAACATGTCCGCCCACGCCATGATCCGGTAGCCTTTTTCCATCAGGATGCCGGCGCCTTCGCCGACGTCGGCCTTCGTGACCTTGAGGAAGAGCCCTCCCTGCAGGTCGCGGAACTTGCCGTTCATCTTCGTCTTGATGTCCATGATCGTTCTCCTTGGATGGGACCGCACGTTCCCGGCGGCCGTTATTTTGTTTCGAGTTCCTTCAGGTAGCGGTAGAGCGTCTGGGGCGAGATCCCGAGCAGCGTCGCGACGCGCCCGATCGAGCCCTTGAACTTGAAGACGCCCTTGCCCGCGAGGCGGGCGACGAGGTCCTTCTTGTCGGCCGGCGAAGACCGCGCGTAGTCCGGACCGCTCTCCGGCAGTGCGCCGCGGAGAATGTCGTCGACGATCTCGTCGGCCGAAACGTCGAAGCGTTCCGGTTCGGCGGCGGCCGTCGCCTGGACCATGATCAGGCCGTCGAGCGACTCTCTCAGCCGCATCAGGTCGGTCACGTCGACGTTCACGCAGAGCAGGCCGACCGTCTCGCGCCGCTCGTTGCGGATGAACAGCGTCGAGGAGCGCAGGATCTTACCCGTCCTCTCGTTCGTGCCGGTGTAGTTGATGAAGGCGTCGCGGCTCTTGTCCTCGTTCTTCATGATCAGGTCGAACGCGTACTTCGTGATCGATCCGCCGACCGCACGGCCGGAAAGATGTCCGTTCACGATGTAGACGATCGAATGCTGCAGGTCGCTCAGGTCGTGGACGATCGCTTCGCAGGTCGGTCCGTTGATCTGTGCGATGAAGTCGGCGACGGGGAAGTATTTCGCAAGCAGGGATCTGTTGTCCATGGCTGGGCCTCCTTAAAAGCGCTTACAACGACAGTATATGAGAAAAATTTATCGCTGTCAAGAGGCAAATGAGAAAAAATTATCATCGATGGGCAAAAGAAGAACCGTCGGTGAAGACGGTTGGAGGACCTGATGCGCTATCGGACGCAGATGGCGTCGATCTCGACCTTGACGTCGCGCGGCAAACGGGCGACCTCGACGGCGGCGCGCGCCGGCTTGTGGTCGCCGAAGAAGGCGGCGTACTCGGCGTTCATCGCGGCGAAGTCGTTCATGTCCTTGAGGAAGACGGTGCACTTGACGATGTCCGCGACCTTGAAGCCGGCGGCTTCGACGATGCCTTTCACGTTCTGAAGCGACTGGCGGGTCTGGCTCGCGACGTCGTCGCCGGCCACCTTCATCGTCTCGGGGACGAACGGGATCTGGCCGGAGACGTAGAGCGTGTTCCCGGCGAGGACGGCCTGGGAATAGGGCCCGATCGCTGCGGGCGCGTGTTCGGTCTTGATGAATTGGGTCATGGCATGGACCTCCTTGGATTCACGACTCATTATAGCGCGCCGCAACCGGCTTGGCAAGGGTGCATCCTTCCGCCGGGCGGCTTATTATTTTATAATAAATTTTTCTCGCCCGGCGACAATGGCGAGGAGGCGGCGGGATCGCTCCCGGAACGCGCGAGGCCCTGCGAGCGGATCGTCCCGTAGACGCCCACGAGGATCATCGCGCTGCCGATCAGATGGTAGTAGCGGATGCTTTCATCGAGGAAGACCGCGCCGGCGGCGATCGCGACCACCGTCGACAGGTTCGAATAGATCGAGGAGACGTGCGGCGGCAGCTTGCTCAGGGCGACGTTGACGAGGAAGAAGCCGCCGATCGAGGCGACGATCCCGAGGTAGAGGATCGGAGCGGCGAGTTCGGGATGGAAGAGGGCCGTCACGTATCCGGAGAGTCCGTCCCCGAAGGCGAGCTGGACGAGATAGATCGCGTTGAAGGCGATCGCCGCGGACATCATCATGAAGTAGGTGATCTCGAATGGGGTGAGCGTGGCGAGCGCCTTCTTCGAGGCGATGTTGAAGAAGGCGGCCGCGAGCACGGCGGCAAACAGAAGCAAAAAGCCGACGATCCGGCCGCCGTCGCCGCTCCCGGGCGCGAGGAACTGGATGAGGAGGATGCCGGCGACGCTCAGGAGGATGAAGAAGATCTGGATCGGACGCGGCCGCTCGCGCAGCACGAGCATGCTCAGGAGGGCGACGAAGATCGGAATCATCGCCAGCATCATGCCGGCTTCCCCGCTCGTCGCCTGCGACAGGCCGAAGGATTCGAACAGGAAGTAGAGGATCGGCTCGCAGAGCGCCGCCGGCAGCCAGAGCCTCCAGGCCCCGCGCAGGAAGCGGATCTTCACGACCTTGAACAGGCGCAGGCCCTCGAACGCGAGGAACGCGACCAGGAAGCGGTAGCTGATGAGTCCGATCGGACTTACGTACAAGAGCGCCGTCTTGGAGAACAGGAAGGTGAAACCGAAGATGACGGCGTAACCGACGCCGGCGAGATGGACCGCTTTCTTCATGGCTCGCATACCGGACGACGCGCGTCCGGAACCCCTTTTCGTGATGCGATTTATCGTTTCGACGAGGCGAAGAAAAGAACGCCGGATCGCCGTTTACGGTAATCGGATTATCCTATCTTTCCACAGCCTTCGCTGGCAGTTCCCGATCGTACAGGCGGAACACCTTGTAGATTCTTCCGCCGAGTTTCTCGATCGCGTTCCGGCTCTTGTGGTTCTCCATCCCGATCGTCGAAGCGTCGACCCAGGTGACGCCGCGGCGCTTGAGAAGGTCGAAGTAGGCGGCGTACATCGCGTTGATGACGCCCTTCCCCTGGTACGGGATCGTCACCGTCTGGATCATCGCCCGGACGGTCCGGATGCGCTTGCGGTAATAGAGCAGTTTCAGAAGGCCGATCGGCCCGAGCCGCCCATGGAGGCGGACCAGGATCTCGTTGAAGTTGGGGACCGCCATCGTGAATCCGATCGGTTCGCCCTCGAACGTGCGGGCGATCTTGATGTAGTCGAAGTCGAGGAACCTCTTCCAGCTGTCGAGGAGTTCGTAGACCTTCTCGGGTTCCGGCGGCCGCTGGTCCCAGTCGTCGGCGATCGAGTTGTTCATGCAGGCGATGATGTCGCGCGCCTCCCGGTCGACCCGCCTGGGATCGACGTCGTCGACGGTGAACCGGAAGCGTTTCTTGATCGCGTCGATCGTGTCCTGGTACCGTTCGTAGGGAACGTCGTCGAGTGCGAGCCGATAGCTCACGAAGTCTTCGGCCATCCCGAATCCGGCGGTATCGAACAGGCGGCGGTAGTACGGTTTGTTGTAAACGCACATCGTCACCGGCGCGACGTCGAATCCATCGGTCAGGACGCCGCGGGAATCGTCCGGATCCTTCGGGTTCAGATTGCCGTAGTAATAGTCGATGCCACGTGCGGAAAACCATGCGTCGGCGGCCTCGAAGAGGGCGTCCGCGACCGCCTGGTCGTCGACGCATTCGAACATGTTGAAGGCACCCTGGAGTCGTTCCGTCGAGGTCCCGGGACGGGCGACGAAGGGTGAAAGCCAGATCCGGCCGACGACCTCCCCGTCCCGTTCCGCGAGGAAGGCGGCCGCCGGCTGATCCGACGCATTTCGAAGGATCTGCGCGACAAGGCCCTTGCGAACGTCCGAACGGAGTGCCGGGACGTAGAGCGGGTCGCCGCGGTACAGCCGATCGGGAAACGCGATGAAACGGCGGATGTCGGACCGGTTCCCGACCGGACGGACGACGACGTTCATCGGTCCGCCTCCGTCGCGGCGGCTTCCGCGACCCGACGCCGAAGCGCGTCGCGGTCGACGCGGTAACGAAGGAGCGAAAGGATCCCGAGGATGCCGAACGCGATCGGCAGAACCGAGAAGAGGACCGCGATCGCATCCACCGCCGACGGCGACTGGAGCACGATCGCTCCCGATAGGACCGACGACTGCGCTTCGGCGGTGAAGGCCTTGGCGGGTTCGAGGTATCCCGCGGCGTTCAGGACCGCGCCCGTGAGGAGCATCCCGACCGCCCATCCCAGCTTCTGGACGAACGTCACGACGCCGTAGTAGGCGCCTTCCTCGCGTTCGCCGGTACCGGTCGCGAAGTTGATCGCGTCCGGCACGATCGAGAACGGGACCATCTGGAGTCCGGCAAACCCGAGCGACAACAGGACGACGACGGGGTAGATCCACGGCATCGTGCGCCAGAGCACCGACAGGACCGTGCCGTAGTCGGCGTTGATGTCGGCGATGTAGCGGATGACGCTTCCCTGATAGGCGGGGACGAGGTCGGCGTCGGCGGCGACGTGCGCGACGACGCCCGCGGCCTCGTAGTCGAACGCCGGCGCGAACGCCATGAGGGCGAGGGCGACGCAGAGCACCGCGATCGAGAGGATGTAGGCCGTGCGTTTCGAGGTCTTCTTGCTGACTGCGGTCCAGACCGGCATGAACAGCACGGCGAGCACCATCACGCCCCCGGCGACGGGCAGGAAGAGCGAGGGAAGGAGCATCTTGTAGTTGAGGAAGTACACGAGGTTTCCCTGGATGAAGTTCATGCAGGCGATCGAGAGCGCGAACATCAGGCAGGCCTGCCGGAAGGGCGGGTTCTTCCACGACGCGACGAAGTACTTGTGGAACGCGAACGGGACGCGGGATCGGTCCGCCCCCTTGTTCCGCTCCCTCAGGTTGAGCACCGAGGAGAATCCGAAGACCAGCATCAGGAACCCGAACGCGACGCCCATCGCGACGTATCCCGCGGTGTTGTCCTGCGAGGCGTTCGAGAGCCCCAGGACCTCGGGGATCGCGATCGAGAGGAGCGTGCCGAGGACCGAGCCGATCATGCGGAACGTCATCATCGAGGTGCGTTCGTCGTAGTCGTCCGAGAGGTCGTTCACGATCGCGTTGAACGGCGTCGCGACGAGCGTGATGAAGGTCGTGTAGACGAGGTAGACCGCGAGCGTGACGGCGACCTTGACGGCTTCCGATCCGGAGCGAACGAGCGCCGGGACGGAGAACAGCATCGCGAAGGTGACCGCCATCGGCGCGAGGTAGGCGAGGATGAACTTGCGCCGTCTTCCGTGCGGACTCCTGGCGTTGTCGTTCAGGTAGCCGGCGATCGGGTCGGTGACGGCGTCCCAGACGATCCCGGCGAAGATGATCGCCCCCGCCCAGAAGGCGGAGATGCCGATCGTGTTCGTGAGGTAGATCATCAGGAAGAAGCCGATCAGCGTCGAGGAGAAGGAGAACGGGAAGTCCCCCAGCGCGTAGAAGATCTTGGTTTTCACGGTGACTCCGGCGGTCGGCCGGGGAGATTCCTGCATCGGGTTCGCTCCTTGTCGCTAGTCGTATCCGACTTCTATTATACATCATGATGACCTCGCGGAGGATGCCGATCCGAACGATCCGACGCGCAATTCGTTCGGATTCCCCTCCTTCATCCTGCGATTTTTACGACGGAGGCGTTTTCCTCCCTCCCACGAGGGTGTATAATCGTAGCGAAGGCGATCGCGGTCTGCCCGCGGGCGCCACGGGAGGTGCTTTCCCATGCCTGACGAGATACGCACATGGCTGCTCGACGAAACCGATCCCGCCGTCCGTCTCGCCGCCTTGACGGATCTGCTCGGACGACCGGCGGACGATGCCGCCGTCATCGAGGCGAGAAGGCGGATGATGGCGGATGCGGACATCCGCCGGCTCATGTCCGCTCAGAACCTCGACGGTTCATGGGGCGAACCCGGTCGCTTCTACCGCGACAAGTATGTCGGTTCGGTCTGGACCCTTCTGATCCTCGCCGAACTGGGAGCGGATTCCACCGATCCCGGCGTCAAGGCGGCCTGCGAATACGTCCTTGCTCACGCGCAGGAACCCGAAAGCGGCGCCTTCTCGGTCGAAGAGAGCGCGCGGACGCACACCGGTGTTCCGGGGTACGTGATCCCCTGCCTCACCGGAAACATGGTCTACGCCCTGATCCGACTAGGGTTCCTCGACGATCCGCGGACGCAGGCGGCGATCGGCTGGATCGTCGCGAACCAGCAGGCCGACGACGGTGGATTCGCCGGACCGCGACCGACGTCGATCGCCCGGCTCACGTCCTGCTTCGGGAAGCATTCGTGCCACATGGGCGTCGCAAAGGCGCTCAAGGCGCTGGCCGCGATCCCGGCCGACCGCCGGTCCGACGCCGTCAAGGACAAGATCGCCGTCCTCTCCGAGTACTTCCTGATCCATCGCCTGTACAAGAAGAGCCATGCCGTCGACGAGGTCGGAAAGCCGGGATGGACGAAGTTCGGCTTCCCCTTGATGTACCAGACCGACGCGCTCGAACTGCTCGGGATCTTCGCTTCCCTGGGGATCCGCGATCCGCGCCTGGACGACGCGGTCGCGCTTGTCGCCGGCAAGCGGAACGCGGACGGGACCTGGACGCTCGAGAACACCTACAACGGGAAGACCAGGCTCCGGATCGAACGGAAGGGCGAGCCGTCCAGATGGATCACGCTGAAGGCGCTCGCGGCGCTCTCGTTCTACGCGCCGGAATCGGTCGAATGAGAAAAGGCTCCCTTCGCGGGGAGCCTTCGTTCTTGTATCGCGTTTTCTTACGGCTGCATCGCGCCGAACAGCACGAGCCAGGCGAGGATCGACTTGGCGACGAGGCTGAGGACGATGTAGGTGCGCTCGCCGTAGAGGTAGTCCTTCCACTTGCCGACCTTGAGGTACTGCAGGATCATATTGATCGGGAAGGCGTTGAAGGCGACGAAGTAGGTGCCGACGATCGCCCAGACGAACCACGGGACCATGTCGAGGTTGGGGTTGCCGGTCATGTAGACGATGATCGCGACCCACGGGGCGATGCCGGCGACGGAACCCCAGACGAACGGGCCCCAGTTGACGCCCTTCTTGTCCTTTCCGACGTTCAGTTGCTCCATGACGAGCCCGAACAGGTTCATCGAGGCGTTGACGACGAAGATGAGGACGAGGGTGACGATGTCGTGCATCCCGAACAGGGTGGCGATCAGGACGATCATGACGGACGAGCTGAGGGCGTATTCGAACCAGCGGAAGCGGTTGATGCCCTTGCCGAGGTCGGCCTCGTAGATCGCATAGGTCTTCTTCGGAATCGAGATGAGCGCGTGGGCGACGGCCGACAACAGCAGGAAGACGGCGACGAGGATGCCGAACGGCAGGTCGAAGAGGACCTTGCTGGCGGTTTCGAGCGACTGCGTCGCCGGGTTGTACTGGATGAACAGCTGGGTGATGGTCGGGGTGAATTCGGCGATGTTCTGGATCACGGCGGTGGCCAGGAAGAGCATCGCGATGCCCTGGACGAGATGCAGGGCCCCCATGATCATGTTGAACTTTCTGAGTTTCGGGACTTTGGTGTCGTTCATGTTCTTCTCCTTGGATCGTGAACCGATCTCGACATCATTGTACCATGTCTGCGTAAGGATGCCGCGTACGACGCTCCCGCGACGCTCACCGCGGCGCGCTCCATGAAAAAAGGAGCGCAACGGCGCGCCGAGGAAGCGGTCATCCTAGAAATCCAGGACGTTCACCCCGAGTTCGGGATCGATCCGGCGGCCGACGCGGCCGTCGATCGACGTCAGGACGATCTCGCATGCCACCGAGATCCGGCATTCGAAGACGTGTCCGCCGTGGACGGCGAAGCGCTCGTCGGCGACGGCGACGTGCAGGTGGGGGAAGGGCGCCCCATCCTTCTCGGTGACGTTGCCAAGCAGCGATACGATCTCCATCGGTCCGGTCAGGACCGTCTCGTCGTAAGTCCGTTTGGTCGGGTCGAAGAGGCCGATCCGGACCCGGTCGGTCGCGCCGATGCCGCTGACCGAGGCGAGCCGCACGTTCTCTTTCGCACAAACCTCCCCGAGGCGGGCGACGACCTCGTCGCCGACGCCGAGCCGGATCACGAACACCTGACCGAACCGTCTGTATTCCATCGTTCTTCCTCCCATGGGCGCAAGTCGCTCCGCGTCCCGTCGTGACCATTATATCACAGGTTTCGCCGATTCGTTTCGGGCGTCCTCTTCCACGACGGCGGACGACCGTGTTATGATAGAGGTGACGACGGCCGCAAAGAGCCGAGCCTTGGAGGAGCCATGCCCCCGCTCAGAAACGTGATCCACCCCGAATATTTCCAGGGTGCCCGTAAATACGACCGATATTTCGAAGGCTGGTACTACAAGCTCGTGACCGCCGACGGTTCGCATACGATCGCCCTCATCCCCGGCGTGAGCGTGAACCGCGACGATCCGCACGCGTTCGTGCAGGTCTTCGTCTCGCGCCGCGCGGACGCCTCGACGGAGCTGCGGACCGCCTACGTGCGTTTCGACCGGTCCGCCTTCTCGGCGTCGGCCGCGGCCTTCTCGATTTCCGTCGGGACCTGCCGCTTCGACGGCGGCGGCCTCTCGGTCGACCTCGGCGACGGACGCATGCGTCTGTCCGGCGAGGTCCGGTTCTCCGCCGTCACGCCGATCCGGAAGACCCTCTTCGCCCCGAGCATCATGGGTTTCTTCGGCTATTTCGGCTTCCTCGAGTGCTACCACGGCGTCTACTCGATGACCCACGCGCTTTCCGGAACGCTACTCCTCGACGGTAAACCAGTCGTCTTCGACGGCGGGAAAGGCTACGTCGAGAAGGACTGGGGACGATCCTTCCCGCGATCCTACGTCTGGATCCAGTCGAACCATTTCACCGCGCCAGACGCCTCGCTCATGTTCTCCCACGCCGACATCCCGTTTCTCGGGATGCGTTTCCAGGGCCTCATCGCCAACCTCGTCGCCGGCGGGCGGGAATATCGCTTCGCCTCCTACAACCTGGCGCGCGTCGTCCGCGCCGACATCGGCGAGGGAACCGTCTCCTACGAGTTGCGCAAGGGTCGTCTTCTCCTCGAGATCGACGCCCGTTCCGACATGGCGGTCGGACTGCCCTCGCCGCGCGAGGGCAGGATGGTGGAGACCATCAAGGAAGGGCTCTCCGGAATCGTCGCCGTCCGGCTGACGTGCGGGAAGCGCGTCCTCTTCGCCGACGAGGGCGCCCATGCGGGCATCGAGATCATGCGCGCGCCGCGCAAGGGGTGAGCCCATGCGCCACCGCCTGCTCAAGGTGCTCCTCGTTCTTCTGACCGTCCTTCTCCTCTTGCCGACGGCCTTGGTGCTGCTCGCGTACCGTCCGGACCTGTCGCGCGAACGCCTCGAGGAGACTTATTACACCGCCGAATCCCATTATGCGACCGTCACCGTCGACGACCTCGACGGAAACCCCGTCGAGATCGACCTGCACTACCGCGACGTCGGGGGCCCCGACGATCCCGTCGTCGTGCTCCTGCACGGGATGTTCTCGTCGCTTGGGACCTTCGACGCCTGGATCGTCGAACTGCTCGCCTCGGGCTACCGCGTGGTCGCGGTCGATTTGCCGAACCATGGTCTGAGCGGCGGCTTTTCGGATGGCGCCGGATCGCGGCGCCGCTCGGCCGCCGCCGTCAAGGGAATCCTCGATCTCCTCGGCGTCGAAACCTGCGTCCTTGCCGGGAACTCGATGGGCGGGGGCGTCGCCTGGGAACTCGCCGGCGCCCACCACGGCGTCGACGGGTTCGCGGTGGCCGGCCTGGTCCTGATCGACGCGGTCCATCCCGACCTCGGATCCGGTGCGCCGGAAGGCGCGGAAGGGCTTCGATCGCACCCCCGGCTCGCGGGATTCCTCTCGCACCTCACCCCCCGCTTCCTGCTGAAGCGGATCCTCGGGGACGTCTACGGGTCCGCCTCGATGCTTACCGAAGGGATCCTCGACCGCTATTACGACCTCCTCCGCAAGGATGGGAACCGCGAAGCGGTCCTGCTCACGCACCCCGAGGAGGAACCCGACGGATCGGCGCGTCTGGATGCGATCCGCGACGCGGGGATTCCGGTCCTGGTGCTGTGGGGAGAGGAGGATTCGTGGATCGACGCCGCCTTCGCCGAGGCGTTCGCGACCTCGCTCGATCTGGCGGCGGACCGCGTGATCGTCTATCCCGGCCTCGGACACGTGCCGATGGAGGAGGATCCCGCTGCCACCGCCGCCGACCTGCTTACGTTTCTCGGCGAACTGCCGTTCTGAAGACAGAGGATCCGCCGATTCCACGGGAACCGGCGGATCCTTTCGCACATGCGTCCATGCGGCGCTCTTCGCGGCGCAAAACGAAGAAACGGACGTGTCACCTTAGCTGGAGGGCGTCCCTGCCGTACTCCATCAGCTCGATCGGGTTGCCGTCGGGGTCGGCGATCCAGCACTGCCTGTTGTGGTCGAGCCCGACGATCACGGGATGGACGATCCGGATGCCCTTCGCGGCCAGTCCTGCGGCAAGCCCTTCGATGTCGGTCACTTCGACGCAGAGGTGCTGGTAACCCGACCGGACGCCGTCGAAGGCGACCGCGTCGCGCGAGCAAAACAATTCGACGAACTGCCGTTCGTTCACCTGCAGGTAGACGATCCACGGCGCTCCCTGGGGATCGTGGAGTTCGAACTTGCGCGTGAAACCGAGTGCCGTCTCGTAGAACCTGACCGACCGCTCCATGTCGGTGACGCGAAAAGCGAGATGCGCGATGCCCATGACCATGACTAATCCTCCGTGATGACGACTTCACCGTCCATTGTACCATGAAAGCCCGTTTTCAGGCGCGAATCCATCGGAACCGGGATTGGCAGCGGCCCGTTCTCGTGGTATCATCATATCAAAGCGTCAAGCGGGAGGATACCCCATGCCCCATGTCTACGGAATCGAACACATCCTCTATCTCGCGGTCTTCCTGTCGGTCTCCGCGGTCGTCCTCTACCTCGTCAAGAAGAACGTCCGAAGCGACCGCGACGTCGATCGCATCGTCCGGATCGGCGGCGCGATCCTGCTTCTCTGCATCATTTGGAACCGGATCGCGATCGCGACCCTGCGCGACGGCTGGGACAGCTTCCTGCCGGGATCCTTCTGCGGGGCGTCCTCGCTGTTCCTCGCGGTCGCCGCACTCGTCCTCAAGCGGGACCATCCGGCCTTCCATTGCATCGTCTACGTCGCCTGGATCGGCGCGCTGATCACGCATCTCTATCCCGACTTCATCGGTCAGGCGTCGACGATCTGGTATCCGATGACGATCTCCGGGCTCGTGCACCACTCGGTGGCGCTGCTGCTCGCGACGGTCATGATCGCGACCGGCTTCATGAAGCCGGCGCTCAGGCGATGGCCGGCGATTCCCTGCGGCCTGTCGATGTACATGGTCTACGGATTGTTCCTGATCACCGTCCTGGGCTACGACGACGCGATGCACATCTACACCCCGATCCTCGCGGGCACGCCGCTCACGTGGTGGGTGCTGGGCGCGATCTTCCTCGTCCTCCAGGCGGGATTCCTCTTCGCCTGGGAACGGATCGCCTCGCATCGGGCGAAGGGTTGAGCGGACACTTCCCCCGTTCTTCACACCGCCTTCGGCGCGCCGTCCTGACGGCGCGTCTTTTCTTTGCTCACGCATTGTCCTTTGTATCATTTTATGATACAATGGGCTCAGTCGCCATCGGGACCACCGCCCTCGTGCGACGCGAAAGGAATCTCCCATGAAAGAACTGCTCGCCCGCATGACGCTTCCTGAAAAGATCGGCCAGATGATGCAGCTGTCGCCGTGGTTCTTCGTCGCCGACCTGGAGAAGGAAGCCGCCGGTCCGATCCGCGACCTCCGCCTCGACGAGGCGAAGATCTTTTCCGCCGGCACCGCCCTTGGGATCGGCGACGCCCGCGAGATGATCGAGGTCCAGAAGAAGTACCTCGCCAAGAACCGCCTCGGGATCCCCCTCATGTTCTGCGCCGACGTGATCCACGGCTACCGCACGATCTTTCCGGTTCCGCTCGCGCTTTCGTGCACGTGGAACCCGGATGCGGCCCGCATCGCCGCCCGCGTCGCCGCGGCCGAGGCCGCGACCGCCGGCGTCCACATGACCTACGCGCCGATGGCCGACCTCGTCCGCGACCCCCGCTGGGGACGCGTGGTCGAGAGTTTCGGCGAGGACCCGCACCTCCTCGGTCTCTTCGCCGCCGCCTCGGTCGAGGGCTTCCAGGGGGATGACCACCGTGGCGAAGGCTCCGTCGCGTCGTGCGTCAAGCACTTCGCCGGCTACGGCGCTCCCGAGGGGGGCCGCGAGTACGCCACCGTCGACCTCTCCCGCCAGGCGCTCGAAGGCGGCTATCTCGAAGGCTACCGCAAGGCGGTCGAAGCCGGCGCCCGCGGCGTGATGACCGCATTCAACGTGATCGAGGGCGTCCCCTGCACGATCAACCGCTATCTGCTCAGGGACGTCCTGCGCGACCGCTGGGGGTTCACCGGGATCACGATCACCGACTACGACTCGCTCCACGAGGTCCTCGCCCACGGCGCCGCCGAGGACGAACGCGACGTCGCCCGTAAGGGCGTCCTCGCGGGTCTCGACGTCGAGATGGCTTCGACCGACTACGTGAACCACCTCGAGGACCTCGTCCGCGACGGGATCGTCGACGTCCACCTGATCGACGAGGCGGTCCTCCGCATCCTCGAGCTGAAGCGGGAGCTCGGTCTCTTCGACGATCCCTTCCGGAACGCCGATCCCGACCAGGAGCGGGTGACGATGATGTCGGACGAACACCTGGCGCTCGCGAAGCGGGTCGCCCTGGAATCGGCCGTGCTCCTCAAGAACGACGGCGCGCTGCCGCTTCGTAACGGCCTCCGCATCGCCCTGATCGGCCCGTTCGCGACTTCGAGGGAGACAAACGGTCCCTGGTCGTGGCACGGCAACGGCGCGAAGAACGAATCGCTCGCGGAGGTCCTCGCGCGCCGCGGCGTCGACGTCACCCTCGCCAAGGACGGCGAATCTGCTTCCGCCTACGACGCCGCCGACGTCGAGCGGATCCGGACGGCCGACGTCGTCCTCCTCATGCTCGGGGAGAACGCCCACCAGTCGGGCGAAGCCCACGCGCGGGCGGACATCGCGCTGCCGGGAACCCAGGCGGAACTCGTCGGGTTCGCGAAAGCGCTCGGGCGTCCTGCGGTCGTCGTCCTCCAGAACGGGCGTCCGCTCGTCCTCGAGGACATCCTCGCCGCCGACGCGATCCTCGAGGCCTGGTTCCTCGGGACGAAGTCATCGGAAGCCGTCTGCGATTTGCTCTACGGGATCGCGAATCCCTCGGGTCGCCTCACGATGTCGTTCCCGCGGAGCGTCGGGCAGATCCCCGTCCATTACGACGGCCTCCCGACGGGTCGTCCGAACCATCACGAACTCCACCCTCGCGAATACGTGACGAAATACATCGACCAGCTCAACTCGCCCCGCTTCCCGTTCGGCTACGGCCTCTCGTACGCTTCCTTCGCGTACGGCGAACCCGTCCTCTCGGCGCCCTCGATCGGCCCCGGCGACCGCCTGACCGTCGCCGTCGACGTCAAAAACGAATCCGCCGTCGAAGGCGTCGAGACGGTGCAGCTGTACCTGCGCGATCGGGCGGCGCGCGTGAGCCGTCCCGTCCTCGAGCTGAAGGCGTTCGAACGGGTCCGCTTCGCCGCCTTCGAGACGCGGACGATCCGGTTCGAGCTCGGCCTCTCCGATTGGACCTACCGGCTTTCCGACGGGTCCGTCGTCTGGGATCCCGGACGCTTCACGGTCTTCGTCGGGCCCGATTCGGTCCGGCTGAAGGGATCCGACTTCGTCCTGAGGAATGAATAGCGCAATCAAAAACGGCATCGCTCGGATGCCGTTTTTTTGATGCTTGCGATGCGCTTAGGTCATTCGCCCGCGACGTACGTGAGCGTGACGCTGACCAGGGTGAAGGTGCCCGTCTGGCCGCCGGCGGTGCCGGGGGCGGCGAACAGGAGGAGCTTCGAGAACGCGGCGGCGGTGATGACGATGGTCTGTTCCGTGCCGTCGAAGGTGACGGTCTGCTCGAGCGCGCCGGAATCGTTCGGCTTGAGCAGGAGCGTGTTCCCGAGGGTGCCCTGGACGACGATCGTGAGGGTGTTGTTCCCGTAGGCGAGATCGGCGTCGAAGTTGTTGATCATGAACTGGTAGGTGTCGGTGGTGGCGTAGTTCACGACGACGGAGCCGTCCTCGTTGGCCTGGTCGATCGTGTAGGTGCCCGCGTCGTTCTCGGCCCAGCCGTCGGTGATTTCATACGGCTGCGGTTCGTAGGAGACGGTCGCCGAAAGGATGTCGAAGGTGCCGGTGAGGCCGTGGTTGAACGGATCGGCGAAGACGATCACGAACAGCGGCGCCTCGGTCAGGGTGAAGGTCACGGTCTGGGCGGTGCCGTCGAAGGTGACGGTCTTCTCGAAAGCCTGCTTGTCGTTCGGCTTGATCAGGATCTGCTGGCCGACGGTGCCCTGGACGACCATCGTGATCGTGTTGTGGTTGGCGAGGTTGTCGGTGAAGGTGTTCTTGAAGAACTGCCAGTCGTTGACGACGGGCTTGTTCCACTCGACGCGGGTGGCGTCGGCGATGCGCGTGAAGGTGAAGATGCCGCCGTCGTTGTCGATCCAGCCTTCCTCGAAGTCGTAGACGACGTCGCGTTCGACCGCGTCCGGTTCCTCATAGAGGAGTTCGAGCTTGAGGATCTCGAAGGATCCGGTCGCCGGAGCGGCGTTGGGTTCGGCGAAGAGGATGACCTTGGTGAAGGATTCGGCCGTCACCCAGAGGGAGACGGGTTCGTCGTCGGCGAAGGTGATCCAGGTCTCGAGCGCGCCGGAATCGTTCGGCTTGACGAGAACCTGCTTGCCGGCGGCGCCGCGCAGGACGATGAGCATGACGTTCTTGCCCGCCGCGTCCTCGGCGTCGAAGTCCGTCTTCATGAAGGCCCACTCCTGGCCCGCGATCTTGGTGTAGTCGACGTGGACGAGGCCGCTGGGTTCGACGGTGATGTCGTAGGTGTCCGGATCGTTCTCGGCCCAGCCGACGTTGAAGTTCGTGCCGGAGGAGACGAACGAGGTGACGGCGGAGATGATCTCGAAGGATCCGGCGGCGGAGCCGGCGATCGGGTCGACGAAGATCAGGACCTTGGTCGGCTTGGTCGCGAGCGTGAAGGTGAAGGTCTGCTCGGTGCCGTCGAAGGTGATCGTCTGCTCGTAGGCGCCATTGTCGTTCGGCTTGATGATGAGCTGCTGGCCGGCGGTGCCCTTCACGACCATCGTGACCGTGTTGTGGTCGGCGAGGTTGAGGGCGAACTCGTTCTTGATGAAGGACCAGGCGTTGGTGCGGTCGGCCCAGGTGACGGTGGTCTTTCCGTCGGCATAGCCGATCGTGTAGACGCCGGCGTCGGCGCCGACCCAGCCGTCCTCGAAGTCATAGGTCTCGTACGCGCTCACGTCCGCCGGAGCGGGTTCGACGTAGGAGAGGACCATGCTCTTGAGGGAGACGGTCCCGCTGGCGGGAGCGACGTTCGGCTGGGCGAAGCAGACCAGGCGGAACAGGTCGGCGACGAGCGGGATCTGGACCGTCTGGACGGTGCCGTCGAGATTGATCCACTTCTCCATTGCGCCGTTGTCGTTCGGCTTGACGAGGAACTGCGTGCCCTCGGTTCCCTGGATGACGACGGTCATCATGTTGTAGCCCTGGGTCTCGTCGGTGCTGTAGAGGCGGCCCGCCCAGGACCATTCCTGGCCGGCGACCTTGTTGAAGCCGATGGTGACGGAGTTGTCCATCTCGGTCGTGAAGGTATAGACGCCTTCGTCGGTGGACGCCCATTCATACGTGGCGTTGTAGCCGGGATCCCCCAGTTCGAGGACGCTGCCGAAGGCGGTGCCGGTGTCGAACTCGAGCTTCGAGACGACGATCGTGCCGCGCGAATCGGCGACGCCGGGATCGGCGACGAGTTCGATCGACGAGAGCGTCGCGAGGTAGTCGTCGTAGTCGCGGAGGTCGATCTGGTAGGTCGATCCGCCCTTGACGAGGTTCAGGCGGACCTCATAGACCGATTCGCCGACGAAGCGGACGAGCAGGACGCCTTCGCCGCTGGCGGTGACGACGAGCTTGTTGAAGCGGTCGACGTCCTCGGTGATCGCGATCTCCATCTTCGGCCAGGGAAGCCCGTGCTTCTCGTAGACGATGGTGGCGGTTCCCTCGGCGACGCTCAGGTCGTAGATGCCGAGGATGTTCTCCGGAGCCGGGTCGATGCCGTCGACGAGGGGAAGCGTCGGGGACAGCGTCGTGGTCGGCACGGTGGTGGTGGTCGCGCGGGTGGTCGTGACCGTGGTCGTGGCGGTGGTCGGCGCCGTGGAAGGCACCGTGGTGGTGGTCTCGTCGCAGGCGATCAGGATCGCGGCTCCGAACAGGACCAGAAAGGCCAGAATCATGTTGCGTTTCATGTCAAATCCTCCTATCTTCATTTTTGAATCACTATAGAAGCGCATGTCCTTCGACATGGTCAAGCCTGGGTTCTTGCGGTGAAGCCGAGGGCCTCGAGCCCCCTTCGGACCGAGGCGTCCTTCATGAAGAGGTGCCAGATCAGCCCGGAGCGGTAGTTCTCGATCATCAGGACGGTGACGCCCTTGTCGATGCCGATGACGTCGGTGTCGTACCAGCCGTTCGCCGGGATCGCCGCGATCGGGCGCCGCACCGACGGGAGCGCCGCCTCGGTGAGGCCGAGGTTGTAGGCGTCGCGGAAGCCGTAACGGCCCTGGAGGGCGGGAATCGAAGCGTAGTGTTCGATCGCCGGGATCACGAGGTCGGGGACGAAGGGGATCGACCCGATCGCGCCGCACGGCGCGAGCGTGCCGTCGTTGACGTTGCCGCCGTTGGAGGGCAGGTTGCCGTAGCTGCCGTTGTAGCCGTCGGGACCGTCGGAGGCGGTGAGCCCCCACGAGACCGACGAGAGGGTCCGGTACGACTGCGAGGCCGCGACCGCGTATTCGTACGCCGCGATCGAGGCGCGCCGCGAGTTCTCGAACCAGTCGACGCCGTCCGCGTCGAGCATCGACGCCGAGTCGAACCACGCGTGCGAGAACTGGTAGGTGAAGAGCGTGCCGGCGGGGGAGTTGTAGAAGACCCCGGAGGTTCCGTACGACTTCCGGGTCGCAAGCGACTTCATCCTGTCGTAGGCCTCCTTGCCGACCTGGTGGTCGAGGGAGCCGGCGGCGAGGATGTAGACCATCAGCTGCTCGGCGTACATGTTCCACGATCCGCCGAAGCCGTGTTCGGGCGTGTAGCCCATGTAGAAGAGGTCGGTGGCGGCGTTGTAGTACCAGTCCCACTCGACCGTCGAGGCGAGCTCCTCGGCGAGCGTCTCGACCTCGCCGCCGAAGTACTCGCCGGCCGTGATCGCGCCGCAGACGAGGATCGCGGTGTCGATGATCGAGACCTCCGAGTTCCAGGCGCGTCCGCCGTTCGACATGTTCAGGAAGTGGAAGAAGAAACCGTGCGTGCGGGTGAGGGAAAGCATCGTCTCAAGCGTCCCGCGGGCACGTTGATAGCCTTCCTCGAGGTTGATCCAGTCATTGGCGACGCCGGCGGGAAGCGCCGACAGGCCGAAGCCGATCGAGGCGACCGAGGCGACGCTGTAGGTGCCGGAGGCGTAGTTGTAGCGATCCGAGACCATGCCGTAGCCGACGCTCTCGGGATCGCCGTTCGCGACCTCCCAGAAGAACTTGAAGGAGAGCCGCTCCTCCGTCAGGACGGCGTCGGAGACCGCGATCGGGTCGTAGACGTACGGCGCTTCCGTCGTCGCGGTCGTTTCGGCGGTCGTGGTGGGCGCTTCGGTGGCCGACGTCGTCGGCGGCAGGGTCGTGGCGGCGACGCAGCCGGCGAGGGCCGTGAGGCAAAGGAGCAGGGCGGTCAGTCTGAGTCTGGCGATTTTCATCCCTCCTATTCCCCCGTCACGCCGGTCCGGTCGATGCCTTCGACGAATCCCTTCTGCATGACCGCGTACACGACGAGGACGGGCAGGATGATCAGGATCGTCGCCGCGAAGCGGATCGCTTCGTTCGTGGCGGTCTGGCTGATGCCGACGGCGAGGTTGAACTGCGACTGGAAGTTGAGGAGCTTGAGCTGGAGCGTATACAGGTCGGTGCCGAGGAAGAGCGAACTGATGTAGGTCTCGTTCCAGTACCACACGAACGAGAAGAGGAAGGAGCTCAGGTACGCCGGCGCGGCGAGCGGCACGCCGATCCTGAAGAACACCTGGTACGGGTTGGCGCCGTCGATTTCGGCGGATTCGTCGAGCGCCGTCGGCTGCATCCGGAAGAACTGGTAGAAGATGAGGATGAAGATCGCCGAGGAGAGACCCTGCCCGAAGGTCGCCGGGAAGATGATCGCCCACGCCGTCTTGAGGATCCCGAGGGCGTCGAAGAGGACGAACTTGGGAATCATGTACACCTGCTGCGGAAGCAGGTAGGTGACGAGGATGAGGGCGAAGACGATCCGCCGGCCGCGCACTTTGAACTTGGCGAGGGCGTAGCCGGTGAGCGACGTCGCGGCGGTCTGGAGGAGCGCCGGGACGAGCGTCACCGCGAGGCTGAAGAGGAGCGTCTTGCCGTACTGGAGGACGATCAGGCCGGTCCGGTAGTTCTCGAGGTAGATCCGGGTCGGAATCCATTCGACGACCGGGTCGACGAGGTCGGAGAGGTCCATGAACGACACCGTCGCCATCTTCAGGAGCGGATAGACGTAGACGAAGCCGATGATCGAGAGCAGGCCGTAGAGCGCGATCCTGCCGAACAGCCCGTCGCCCGCGGTGCGGCCGAGGAAGAAGCGGCGGATCTTCATGCGCGCGTTCTTGTCGAGCTTCATGTTCTCGCCTTCTTCCGGCCGAAGACGTCGAGGACGAGGACGGCGGTTCCGAGGATCAGCGCGAGCGCGACGAAGTATATCCAGGCGATCGCCGAGGAGAACCCGAACCCGGTCTCGAGGGCGAACATGTTGTCCTTGATGTGGCCGATCGCGGGATTCTCGGAGAACGTCGCGAGGTTGATGATGGTGAACACGACCGAGACCTTGACCATGCTGCGGAGGGCGGGCATCGTGATCTTCCAGAACGACTCCCACGGACCCGCGCCGTCGATCTGGGCGGCTTCGTAGACGCTTCTGTCGATCTTCTGGAGGGCGGCGATGAAGAGCAGGATCTGCACGCCGGAGAACCACAGGATCACGATCAGTTCGTCGAACACGCCGGCGATCGGCCGGGCGAGCGCGGGGGCGAAGGTGGCGTTGATGAAGTCGAGGATCCCCATCTGCTCGACGAGCGGGATCGTCGCCGCCCCCTGGGCGGTAAGCTGGGTGATGACCGGACCCGAGGCGATCACGACCGGGAGGAAGTAGATCGCCCGGAAGAACCCGCGGAGGCGGATCTTCTGGTTGAGGAGGACCGCGATGATGATCGCGAAGACGGTGATGATCGGCACCTTGAAGAGGACTTCGAGGGCGAAGTCGAGGACCGAACCGAGGAAGTCGAAGCCGGCCGCCGAGGAGAACGCGGCGCGGTAGTTGGCGAGGCCGACGGGGGTCACGCGGATCCCCGAACCGTCGAGGACGACGGTCGCGAAGCTGTACCGGAGCGAGGTCAGGATCGGATAGAGGGTGAAGACCAGGAAGCCGAGCATCCACGGCGCGAGCATCGACCAGCCGACGAGGTTCATCCGCCGGTCGCGTCCGAGCGGCTTGCGGGGACGTCCGTCAGGCATCGGGGGTCACCGCCGTTCCGGAGCGCGCCGGGATCGTCGCGGCCCCGTCCTGGGCCGCGCTTCCGGTGTAGTTCACGTAGACCCGGACGCCGTTTTCGTAGTCGATCCGGACGACGCCGGGAGAAAGCGCGGTCCTGGCCTCGATCCGGCTGCCGTAGCACGTCGCGAGGACCGAAGCGACCTCGCCGTAGATCTCGCGGACGGTTCCGCTCCAGGTCGCGTAGCTCGAGGAGTAGAGGCTCCGGAGCTCGGTGTCGTTCAGGAGGTAGGCCGACGCCTCGGTGAGGATGAAGGACGGAAGCAGGCCGTGGTCGATCAGGCGGAGGGTCTCCTCGGTGCGGTCGGCGAAGAAGTTGGCGTAGGGGCCGTAGGCCTCCATCGCGCCGGCGAGCAGGATCGAAACGAACGGGACGGTGTCGGTGTAGATCGCGAAGCCGGACGTCGACGTCGGAATCGCCAGGTCGCGTTTCGCGTAGCGGAGGAGGTACGCCCCGGCGCGATAGACCGAATAGGTCGCCGCGGGATCCGAAAGCGCCTCGCCGTAGAGCGCGGCGGCCTCGGCGCGGTCGATGGGATCGTCGCTTTGGTAGTCGGAGAAGAGCAGCCAGCCGAGCGAACCGACGGCGAGGCCGTCGACGCCGTCCTCGGACAGGCCCGAAACCGCGTCCGCCATGAGGGTCACGGTGCGCAGGGGATTCAGCCGGTAGATCGTCCGTTCGATCCCGGTGACCGTATGGAGCGAGGAATCGATCCGTTTCGCGACGTCGCGGTAGACGCTGTAGGAGCCGTCCTCGGAGACGGTCGCGGGATCGACGTAGAGCGAAAGCGAGTTCGCGCCGGCGTTGTGGCGTTCGACGATGTCGAGGAGTTCGGCGCGGGTACCGAGCGCGGGTTCGTGGCGGTCGTGGGGGGTTCGTCCGTCGGTGAGGCCGCCCGCGCTCCAGCCCTTGTAGACGGCGGTGACGGCCGGGATCGCCGTCGCGAGGTCCGAAAGGATCCGGTCCGCGGCCGCATAGGTGGTCATCGCCCGCATCTCGTCGAAGAGGAAGCCGGGGGCGGGTTCGGCGCCGACCAGCTCGACGAGGGCGGGGACGGTGCCGGCGGGAAGCGCGATGTCGGCGAGGACGCCGGTGCCGCGGAGGTAGTCCTGGTAGGCGTTCGCCATTCCGACATAATCGGCCGCATCGCCCGCGAGGAAGGCGTAGACGATCGCGGCGTCGCAGGAGTTTCGTTCCTCCTGGATCACCTGGGAACCGGACCCGGAGGCCGCGTCGGCCTTGGATGCCGGCGCGCGATAGGCGCCGCGATAGACGAAGCGGTTGTACGAATAGTAGTACTTGAGGTTGTTCTTGGCCGGCGAGACGACGAGCGTGGCGAACTCGTCGCCGCTCTCGACGATCGCGACGAAGGCGTGCTGGCGGATTCCCTGGACCATTCCGGAGACCGGAAACTGCAGGAGCGCGTCGTCGCCGGCGCTGCGGACGATGCCCTGGTCGGTGCCGTAGTAGTTGAATTCGTAGATGTCGGTCACGGCATCGATCGGACGGTAGCGGACGAGCGCGCCGGCGCCGTCGGGGACGAGCACGTATCCGGGCTTGGAATCGCCGTAGACGGAACCGAAGAACGGGAAGCACTTGACGCTCCGGAGCTTGTACGTCTCGCCCTCGGAGATCGACTCCGACGGCACCTCGACGCGCAGGTACGGGCCGTCGAGGGTGACGCGGACGGTGAGTCCGATGCCGGATTCGCCGTAGACGGCGGCCAGTTCGTAGCCGCCGGCGACGGGCCGGTAGGCCATCGTCGTCGCATCGGACGTGAAGAGCGACTCCTCCTTCACGATGTAGGCGCCGTTGGTCTCGTTGTAGAAGTAGTACTCGATCACCGCGGCCGAGTTGACGATGCCTTCCCACGTTTCGTTGAAATGGGGGATCGGCTCGGAGGCGGCGGCGAAGGACGAACCGAAGACGTAGCCGTCGGCCTTGACGACGACGCGGATCGCCCCGGAGGGCTCCTCCGCGTAGAGCATGAGCTCCTCGGTCTCGGCGACGAGCGCGAAGTTCCCCGGGATCGCGAGGTCGTTCTCGACCTCCGTGAAGTCGTCGACCTGGGTGTGGCGGTTGCTTTGGAAGAGCGTGTCCTCGAGCGGCGAACCGGGATCGGGCGCGAGGATGTCGGACGGGACCGGCCGGATCGCCGCGACGGCGACGGCGGTCGGCAGGCCCGCGAGGAAGAGAACGACGAGGGCCTTCTTGATCAGGTTACGAAACGACACGGCCGATCAGCTCCTTCACCCACGACATGACGAAATCCCAAAGCTCCGAACCGAAGACATAGACGATGAAGCCGATCAGGACGATGATGAGGACGGCGAAGAGGGTGACGATCAGGTTCTTCGCGGTCTCGCCGATCTCGTAGTTGTGGATCTCCTTCGCCGAGAGGAAGACCAGGACCGCCGTCCACCCGTACAGCACGGTCCGGGACAGTTCGAACAGGATCGATTCGTTCAGGGTGAGGACGTTGGAGAGGAGTGCGAGCGGAATCCATCCGAAGAGCAGCGGCGAGAGCGCGTAGGCGGACGCCACGTAGACGTCGCGGAGCCAGCCCTCGCCGTCCGACAGCGTCGAGACGAGGTAGTTGGCGAACACGTAGAGGAAGAACGCGCCGAAGAAGACGGCCGCGCTGGCGAAGAGGTTGACCTCCTCCGGGAAGCGGTTGAAGACGAAGCCGGTGGTGCGGATCATGAAGAGGTATTCGGCGAAGAGCAGGACGAGCAGGACCGTCGCCGACCCCGGCGTCGCCTCGCGCAGGCGCTTGATGCGGAAGAAGGCGTCGGCGGGTCGCTTCAGGATGCGGACGGCGAGCGTGTAGCGCTTGACCGCGGGACGCGCGAGGAAGGCGTCGGCCTTCGCCCTGACGCCCGCGAAGACGGCCGTCTTCGCGTCGATCCGGCGCAGCACGGCGCCGAGGATCGAGAGCGCGATGACGACGATGAAGATCGCCGAGAGGTTTTGCTTGAGCCAGCCGTCGCGGATCTTCCAGTACGTCTCGGAATACCCGGCGACGTCGCTGGCGAGCCGGTATTCCGCGAGTGCGGCCTCGTAGTCGCCGTTCTGGTAGTAGGCCTTCCCGAGGGCGGCGCGGGCGAGCGCGAAGTTGGCGTTCTGGCGCAGGATCGCCTCGAACATGCCGGTGCTCTCGGCATAGGTGCCGTCGTTGTAGAGGCCGATCGCCGCATGCACGAGGTCGGCGAAGTCGGTCGGAGCGTAGGCGACGATCGCGCCGGATGCGCCGTCGAGGCAGTAGAGGATCCGGTCTTCGTCGACGGCGATCGCGGTCGGACTTCCGAGCTGACCGACGACGTTTCCGGTCGAGGCCGTCACGTCGAAGGCGAAGAGGAGGTTGCCGGCGGGGTCGTACTCGACGACGAGCCCGTCGTCGTAGATCGCGTAGAGGTAGCCGAGGGCGTCGACGGCGAGGTCGACGACATCGTTCTCGACGTCGTAGTTCGCCATCGTGAGGATGTTGTTGCCGTTGACGTCGAGCTTCTTGAGGGCCCGCGCGGTGTTCGGCGTGGAGGTGTAGACGAGCGACTTCGCGCTGATCGCGACGTTCGTCGGCGAGGGCGGGGTGCTCTTTGCGTACTCGTCGCCGATCACGAAGACGTCCGCGATCTTCTGGATCAGGGACTTCTCCGACAGGTTGACGCCGAAGTAGCCGAGGAAGGAGCCGTCGTAGTTGAGCTGGATCACGCCCGAGGTCGAACCGTCGCCGATCACGTAGATGTTCTCGCCGGCGCCGACGACCACCTTGGCGGGGACGTAGAGCGAGGAGGCGCCGAAGAGCGGTTCGACGGGACGCCCGTAGGTGCGCACGAGGGTGCCGTCGAGCGCGAACTTGAAGACGAGCGCGGCGCCCTTGTCGGCGACGTAGACGAATTCGTCGGAGACGAAGACGCCCGTCGGGACGTCGAGGACGTCCGCGCCGATCTCGGCAACGAGGGTTCCGTCGGCGTCGAAGACGGCAACGCGCTTGTGGCCGCCGTCGGCGACGTAGACGAGTCCGTCCTTGATGAACAGGTCTTCGGGGGTGAGAAGCGTCCCGGGTTCGTTCAGGACGCCGAGCGGGACGTACGCGGTCTGCGTGTAGGTGAGCGTGCCGCGGTAGTCGACGGTGTAGGTGTCGTAGGGATAGTGGTCGTGCCAGAAGGCTGTGTCCGCCTCGACCCTGAGGAGCGGGACGAAGGCGAGCGACGAGAGCAGGACGAGGACGACGAGGAGGGTCTTCTTCATATCGGCGTCCTCACTTGATCCCGGAGTGGGCCATGGTGTCCATGACCTTGCTCTGCATGATGATGAAGATGACGAGGTTCGGGATGAACATGATGAGCGACGCCGCGGCGGCCATTCCCTGGCCGGCGACGGCGTTGGTGTTGGTCGTGAGCGTCCCCATGTAGAAGGCGAACGTCTTCAGGGTGTCGCGGTTGATGTACGTCGCGGACGTGTCCGCCGAGTTCCAGACCGACTGGAAGGAGAGGATCATGATCGTCGCGATCGCCGGCTTGACGAGCGGGACGACGATCTTCCGGTAGATCTGCCAGTCGTTCGCGCCGTCGACGCGGGCGGCGTCGATCAGCTCGTTCGGGATCTGGTCGATGAACTGCTTGACGAGGAAGAGGCCGACCGGGACCGCGAGGTAGGGCAGGACGTGGATCGCGAAGTTGTCGATCAGGCCGAGCTTCTCGACGACGAGGTAGCGCGGGATCGTGACGGCGACGCCGACGAACATGAGCGCGATCGTGTTGATCTCGTTGATCGCGCGCTTGCCCTTGAAGTGGAGCTTCGAGAGCGCGTAGCCGGCCATCGTCGCGATCATTACGCTCGCCACGATCACGAGGGCGGTGACGACGATCGAGTTGAAGAGGTAGCGCGACATCGGGATCCCGGAGGTGCCGGTGACGGCGAAGAGGTTGGCGAAGTTCGCGAGCGTCGGCCGCGTCACGAAGAAGCGCGGCGGATAGGCGAAGAGCTCGTCGAACGGCTTGAAGGCGTGGTTGACGATGAAGAGGAGCGGAAGGACCATGAACGCCGCGATCGGCAGAAGCACGGCGAGGTAGCGCAGCTGGGCGGGGTGGAAGCGCTTCGGGTTGATCTTGGTCGCCTGGAACCGGGAGCTCATTCGTCCTTGCTCCCGAAGAGGCGGAACGCGAACCGCGAAACCGCGTAGATGAAGAGAAGCAGGATGACCGAAAGCGCCGCCGCATAGCCCATTTCGTATTTGTTGAAGCCGAAGTACTCGATGTGGTTCACGATCAGCTGGCCGGCGTACTGCGGCGTCGGGTTGGACCCCGAGAGCGCCACACCGATGCCGGAGGAGCCGAAGGTGCCGACGATCGCCATGACCGCGCCGAAGAGCATCTGCGGCTTGATCGTGGGGATCGTGATGTAGATCATTTCCTGGAACTTGTTTTTGATGCCGTCGATGTAGCCGGCCTCGTAGAGGTCCTGGTTGACGTTCAGGATGCCGGCGAGCATCGCCAGGAAGCCGACGCCCATCGAACTCCACAGGGTCACGCCGATCATGATCGGCATGAGCGTGTCGGCCGAGGTGAGCCAGGCGATCGGTTCGTTGATCGCGCCGAGGTTCATCAGGAACATGTTCAGGTATCCCGTTTCGTCGCCGGCGAAGATCACCTTCCAGAGGACCGTCATCGTGACGCCGGCGGTGAGCGACGGCGAGTAGATGACGAGCGCGAGGACGGTGCGGACCTTCGGCGTGAGCTGCGCGAGCATCCACGCGATCAGGAAGGACAGGATGTATCCGCCGGGACCGACGACGACGGCGTAGCGGAGCGTGTTCGGAACCACGTACTGCATGAACTCGACGTCGTTCGTGAGGATGTTGATGTAGTTCTCGAAGCCGACCCACTCGGGAAAGCGGACGGTGTCGAAGTAGGTGAACGAAAGCAGGATCGCGGCGAACACGGGCACGACGATGAAGATCGTGAACATGAGCGCATACGGGAGCACGAACAGATAGGCGACGGGGTGGGAGTCGCGAACCTTCCGGCGCGAAAAGAGGAGACCGCGTTCCGCGAGCGGGGAACGGGTCGGGACGGCTTGGGCGTTCGTCATGCGTCTCCGCCTCCCCCGCGCCACGCGTCGATCAGCGACCGCGTGGCCTTCACGTACGGCTTCAGGACGTTGCCCGCCTTGTCCATGTATCCGAATTCGGCCATCTTCTTCCGGATCTCCTTGTCGGCGCGGATGACCGCGTCGTTCAGTTCGACGCGCAGGTTGGCGCGCTCGAGGACGACGCTGTTCCAGAGGTTGGAGATTTCGAGTTCGACCTGGTACGATCCCGGGACCTTGGGCAGTTCGCGGAGCCAGTCCCACTGCGCGGCGATCACCGCGACGTCTGCGTCGGCGTAGCCGGCGGCCATGAAGGCCTCCTGGTTCGCCGCGTTCCAGAGGTACGAGCGCCCGAGGGTCGACAGCAGCAGGCTCTCGAACTCGACCTGGGTCGCGGTCGAGGCCCACCACTTCAGAAACGCCCAGCTCTCGTCGGGGGATTCCGTGTTCTTGAAGACGATGTTCGCCGTCGCCGCCCCGGGGGCGCTCCGGTCGACGTCGCCGCCGTTCTTCTCGACGCCGGGAAGGAGCGCGATCCGCCAGAGCCCCTGGATGTCGGGAGCGGCGTTCAGGAGCGTCACGTACATCCCGAAGTCGCCGACGCCGATCGGGCAGGTGCCCAGCCGGAAGTCGTTGTAGAACGACGAGACGGTGACGTCCATCGAATAGATCGTGTAGAGTTCGGTCATCATCGTGAGCGCCCCGATCGACGCGGAATCGTCGATCGCGCTGCCGAAGGCATCGGCGTCATAGACGCTCGATCCGTACTGGAAGAGGAACGGCAGGGTCGCGTCGAACGCCTTGAGCGAGGTCGCGCCCGAGAGCGGGATGTAGAAGTCGAGGCCGTAGCGCTTGAGCACCGGCAGGATCTCGGTGACGTCCTCCCAGGTGTCCGGGATGCCGACGCCGATCGATTCGAGGATGTCGGCGCGGTAGAAGAGCACGTAGAAGTTCTCGGTGTCGGGAAGACCGTAGAGGCCTTCGTCATACACCATCGGGATCAGCGCTTCGGGATGGTAGAGGGAAAGCGTCTCGGCGAATCCGGGATCATCCGAAAACGCCGAAAGGTCGTAGACCGCGCCGCGGATGCCCATGTCGTAGGGCATCCAGGAGGCGATTCCGAGGGCGACGTCGGGATTGCGCCCGGCGGAGTTGGCGAGGATCAGCTTCGATTCGGAGGACATCACGGACACCTTGACGGGGATGCCGGTCGCGGTCGTGAACCGCTCGTCGGCGAGTTTCTGGATGAGGTCGACGTACTGTTTCGACCGGTTCACCCAGACCTCGAGTTCGCCTTCGGCGGGCAGGTCGGAATAGCGGTCCTCGAAGAACGAGAGGAAGAAGCGGCGCACCGCGAGCCAGGCCTTCTGGAGGAATCCGGCCTCCGCGGCGGGGACTTCGGCCGCGCCGTGGACGTAGATCCGGTCGAGATCGAGCGGGTTGTCGACGAGCATCGCGACGACCTGGCCGAGGATCGAGGCGATCGAGGAGGACGAGGCCGAGAGCATCGTGATGTTCTTCGGGATCTCGTCCGGCTTGTCGGCGAGCACGTTCAGGTTGCGCACGCAGATGGCCAGCGAAGATTCGATCTCGGACCGGCGCGTCGAACCGTTCATCGCGTCGACGCGTCCGATTTCCGCGGACAGCGCCGCGGCCATCGCCCGCAGGTCGGACTCGACCGAGGGCATGTAGTCGACGATCGACCAGTCGCGGTCCTCGTCGACCTGGTTGCCGGTCAGCTTGCGGACGTCGAGGGAGAGCTGGTTGACTTCGCGGAGGATCGTCTGGATGGTCGCGTAGGTCGCGCGGTACATGGAGAGGTCGACCGACAGGGAGATCTCGTTACGTCCCGCGTCCAGACGGAAGAGGTAGGCATTTCCGGTCGCGTCCGACGGGGTGACGTTCGTCCAACCGCGGCTGTACGGGAAGGGGATCGCGACGGCCTCGGCGAACGGGATCGCGCCGTTAATGCGGATCGTCCGGAAGGCGGCGGCGTTGGCGTAGGTCGCCTGCCGCGCCTTGAACGTCAGGCGGTAGAATCCCGCCGTGGGGACGTCGACGGCGTAGGTCACCGTCTCGCGTTCCGAGTTCCAGCTGGTGCCGGAGAGGATGTTCAGCTTCAGGATCGAGACTTCGAACGGGGTGACGCCCGGGTCGCGGGAAACCCCCGCCTGGATCGACGAGGAGTTCTTCGCCTCGGGGGTCTCGGCCTCGACGAGGATCACGTCCGTGGTCGCGGCGAGGGCCGCGCCGGCGGCGTACTGCGCGTAGGGAATCGGATCGGCGAGACCGGTCACGGTCACGTCGCCGAGCAGGAACTCCCCCTTCAGAAGCCGGAACGTCACCACGTTCGTCCCGGCTTCCAGAAAGAAGGAGAGCGGTTCGGTATAGAAGCCCATCGGGTCCTGGAACGCCTGTCGCGTCCATTCGGCGATGACGGATTGCGATGCGTAGAAATCGTTGCCGTAGCGGTCGACCGCGAACGTCTGACCGCCGTCCCAGATCTTGTAGAGGATGATCTGACCCGCTTCCGAGAACGGCTGCACGCCGTTCACGGACACGGCCAGCTCGTAGTCGAGGTGGTCGTCGTCGAGCGGGAAGAAGTCGAGCGCGAAGCGGTAGAGTCCGTCGCTCGGAACGGCGACGTCGAACGCGACCTCTCCGTCCTCCCCCCAGGTCGCCGCAGGACCGTGGTAGCCGTGTGCGTCGGCGGCCGCGACGGCGCCCTCAAGGAGGTCCGGGGCGATCGTGACCGCGAATCCGGAGTTGTCGGCGTAGACGTCCGCCTCCCGTTCCTCGAGCGCTTCGAGATAGCTGCCCGCCAAGTCCGTCGCCGGCATCCCCGCGCCCCCTTCGGACGCCGAAACGACGCCGGTCCGGGAACCGGCGCCGAGGGCGCAGAAGAGGATCAGTAGGAACATCGACAGGCATTTCTTGGTCACGGCGCACCCCGAAGGTGGGACTTAGTTTGGGTTCCTTATCCGACGATTCCGAGTTGTTCGAAGACGGCCTCGCGGGCATTCGTCAGGGCGTCGTTGGCCTTCTGGTTCCAGACGGTCTTGACGTCGGCGTAGTTGAGCGAACCGTTCATGACGCCGCTGAAGACGTCGCCGAGCGTCGTCGTGGCGTTGTACACGCCGGTCCAGCGGGCCTTGATGTATCCGGGAACGTACTTGTTCGGTTCGATGATGTAGTCGCTGTATTCGACGACCTTGCGGAACTCGTCGAAGGTGTCGTAGATTCCGAAAAAGGCGTCGAGCATCTCCTCGTCGGGCTGAAGCGGCGTCATGTTCAGGGGATGGAAGTTGGTGGCGGGATCGTCATCGTTCTGCGCGATTTCCACCTGTTCATTGGAAATCTCGATGCGCTTCAGATATCCGTCCTTGCCGAAACTCATCCACTTCGCGAGCAGGTACGCCTCCTCGGGATGGTCGGTCTGCGAAGAGAGGCACATCAGGTCGAGCACGACCGGAATCTTGTGGGAGTCTTCGGTGCCCGGGGTACCGATGAAGTCGACGTCGAAGCCGAGGTCGATCATCGAGCCGATGATCGGGGTGTACTCCCAGTAGGCGAGCAGTTTCGAGGTCTCCCAGGTGCCGGTGGTCCCGAAGGCGGCCATCTTCTCGTCGGCGGTCAGGGCGTCGTAGACGTAGTTCTTGTTCGCCATCAGCGCTTCGTACATGTCGAGGGTGTCCTCGAACTCCGGTCCGTCGAGGTGCAGAAGCGAACCGTCGTAGGTGTACCACCCGAGATCGCCGTTCAGCTGCGCCGGGAACCATTCGGGCAGACGGTCGATCCCGCAGATGCCGGCGATGCCGTTGCCGGTCGTGACGTTCTGGCTGGCGACGTCGGCGACCTTCGCGGCGAACTCGTCCCAGGTGTCCGTAAAGAGCGGCTGGTCGCCGTTCTGATCCTCGAACAGGGTCTTGTTGATGAAGTAGCCGAAGTAGTAGACGGCATAGGGGACCGCCATCACGTGGCCGCCGAAGTTGGCGGCGTTGCGGAGGTCTTCGGAGATGTTCAGGTATTCGGGGTCGTCGGCGACGAGGTCGGCGACGTCGAGCGACCAGTTGTTCATGATGGTCGTCTCGACCGAGTCGGTGAAGTAGACGTCGGGCAGGGTCCCGAGGGTCGCGTTCGCACCGAGGAACTCGTTCCAGTTCTGGTCGATCTCGCCGGTTCCGGTCTGATCCGGAACCTTCGGGCGCTCAAGGATGTCGACGGTGATCCACGGATACTCGACCTCGAAGGCGTCGAGCATGAGCCGCTCGAGGTTTGGATTCGGTGATATGGCGGCACCGAGGTTCCACGCGGCATACGAGAGCGTGACCGGCTCGTGGTACTCCGTGGTCGTCGCCGCCGTGGTCGCGTTCGTGGTCGTGGCCGGCTGCGTCGTCGGGAGGGTGGTGGCCGTCTCGCAGGCGACGACGGCGGCGGACAACAGGATGACGAGGGCGAGGCTGAGGATGCGTTTCATCTGCTTCATTCTCCTTTACGCGTGCCAAACGGCCGCTGTGTCACTTGAAGACGACGCGGACCTGATGGGTCCGGCCGTCGCGGAAATCGGGGAGCAGGATCCCGTCCGCGGGAGCGCCGTCGACGACGATCGACGGTTTCAGGCCGCGGACGAACTGGAACTCGTAGACGGCCCCGCGGAAGATCCGGCGGTAGCGGTACTCGTTCCATTCGGAAGGCGCGTGCGGTTCGACGGCGAGGCCTTCGTAGGTCGCCTTGACGCCGAGGATGTCGCGCACGGCGACGCGATGGAGCCATTGCGCGGAGCCCGTGTACCAGGTCCAGCCGCCGCGTCCGTAGTTGGGCGAGATCGGTCCGTCGGAGTTCCCGCAGGTGACGTAGGGTTCGGCGACGTAGCGGTCGGGATCGACGGTGCGGTTCGGCGGACAGATTCCGCGGAAGGCGCGGTAGGCCAGGTCGTTGCGACCCGCCTTGGCGAAGGCCGTGACCGCCCAGGTGGCGGCGTGGGTGTAGACGCCGCCGTTCTCGCGGAGTCCGGGGGCGTACCGGGTGACGTAGCCGACGTCGGTGCGCGGCCGGGTGAAGGCGGGATAGTTGAGGACGGTGCCATAGTCGCGGAGCAGGAGCTTCTCCATCGACCGGACGACGGTCTTGAGGCGATCGGCCGGGATCAGCTCGCCGATGATCGCCCACGCGTTCGGCATCAGGAAGATCTTGCCCTCGTCGTTGTCCTTCGAACCGAGGACGAGACCGGCGTCGGTGGTCGCCATCCGGTACCATTCTCCGTCCCATGCGAACTCGTTGAAGGTGCGCCGGATCGTCTCGGCCTTCGCGAGCATCTCGGCGGCGAAGGCGTCATCCCCCCGCATCGTCGACAGACGGGAGAAACGCTTCAGGATGATGTAGAGGAAGCACGACATCCAGAAGGATTCCCCCTTCATCTCGGGACCGACGGCGGAAAGGCCGTCGTTCCAGTCGTGCGATCCCATGAGCGGGACCTCGCGGGCGGAGAAGCGGGTGAGCGACTTCTGGATCGCGCGCTTGGCGTGCTCGTAGATCGTCGCCTCGCCGCCGTCGAGGAAGGGGGCCTTCTCGTCGAGGAAGGGGAAGTCGAGCGTCTCCTCGAGGTACGAATCGAGGATGAAGGGCAGCCAGAGGAGGTCGTCGGAACAGTTCCCGCGCGGGCCCCATCCCTGGAAGGTGACGAACCAGTGGTAGACGTCGCCGGCCTGGAACTGTTTCGCGGCGTGCATCCGGAGCTGCTTCTTGGCGAGTTCGGGCGTCGCCTCGAGGAAGATCTGGCAGTCCTGGAGCTGGTCTCGGAAGCCGTAGCCGCCGGACGTCTGGTAATAGCCGGTCTTGGCCCACAGGCGTCCGGAGATCGCCTGGTACTTGGCGAAGGTGTTGGTCATGATGTCGAAGGCGGGGTCGGGGGTCTTCGCCTCGTCGCCGCCCAGCAGTCCGGCCCAGAAGGCCTCGAGTTCGGAAAAAGCGGTTCGCGCCCCCTCGACGCTCGTGTATCTGCGGATCAGCGGATCCGGATCCTCGAAGACGGACTCGATCCCCGGGATTTCGTTTTTCCCGAGGGTCGTGCAGCCGATCGTGTAGACGATCGTCTTCGTCTCGCCCGGCTGGAGGGCGAGGTCGTTTCGCAGCGAGGCGACGGGATCGCCGAAGCGGCCCTGGTTCTTCGCGAGCCGTTCTTCCCGCATCGCCTTGGGCGAATCCTCGCGGCCGTACATCCCGAGGAACGATTCCTTGTCCGTATCGAACGACGAGACCGGTTCGGAGACCGCGTGGAAGCCGGTGTAGTCCCAGTCGACGTTGTTGTGGAGGCCCTTCTTGTCCCCGAAGCCCCACATGTACTTCTTCAGCTTGATCGCGTTCAGCGACGGATCGAAGGCGGTGTCCATGAAGAGCTTGTGGAATTCGCGATGGGCGTCGGGATGGATCGCCGCCTCCCACTCGAAGTAGCTCGTCAGATCCAGGCGCTTCGGACGGGACGACCGGTTCGTGACGGCGATCTCGACGATCTCGAGCGGCTGGTTCGGGACGACGAACAAGCGCATCGTCGAATGGACCTCCTCGACCTGGTATTCGAAGACCGAGTAGCCGACGCCGTGACGCACCGAGAACGTCTCGTAAGGCGTCTGCGTCGGCATCCACGAAAGCGACCAGAAGCGGCCGCTGTCGCGGTCGCGAAGGTAGAAGTACTTGCCGTAGTTGTCCTTGATCAGGTCCTGGTAGAGCCGGGTCAGGCGGTTCTGCTCGGCGTTTCCCCGCCAGGAGAAGCCGCCGCCCGTCTGCGAGACGACGAAGCCGTAGTCGCCGTTGGAGACGACGTTGACCCAGGGTCTCGGCGTCCTGGGGTTGACGATGACGTATTCTTTCCCGTCGGCGGTGAAGTGGCCGTATTTATTCGCGAGCAATGTCCTTGCCTCCTCGTTTATCGAAACGTTTCGATAACATTTCGATTAAATTATAACATATCGATTGGAGATTTACAAGCGCTTTCAACGCTTTTCAAACGAAAAAAACACCGGCTTTTTAAAAGCCGGTCAGAAGGATTCGCGGAGGATGATGACGCCCTGCTGCTTGTGGACGTCGGCGTCCTTGCCCTGCAGGATCGCGACCGCGGTGGCCGCGATCGCACGTCCCCAGGCGGAATGGTCGATGCGGATCGTCGACAGACCGGGGCGGTAATACGAGGCGAGTTCGATGTCGTCGAAGCCGGAGACGCCGACGTCTTCGGGGACGTGCAGTCCTGCTTCGGACAGGCCGTCCATGATGCCGATCGCCATTTCGTCGTTGGCGCAGACGAACATGTCGGGCAGCGTCGCCTTCGCCTCGAGCAGGGCGGCGATGACCTCGTGGCCGGACGATTTCGTGAAGGTTCCCCAGTATTCGGCGAAGATTCCGGCGCCGGCGGCGCGCATCGCCCGGCGGAAGCCGGCGAAGCGGTCGGTGTCGTCGTAGGTCTCGCGGACGCCGTGGACGTAGGCGATCCGCCGGTAGCCCCGGGCGATCGCCTCGTGCGTCAGGTCGGCCATCGCGCGTTCGTTGTCGATCGTCATGTCGACGATGCCGGGCACGTCGATGCGACGGTCGAGGACGATGATCGGGCGGAAGTTCATCGCGACCTTGGCGAGGGTCTCGTCGGCGATGTGGATGTCGGCGATGATCGCGCCGTCCGCCGAGCGTTCCTTGAGGAGGTTCTCGGAGGAGACGCCGGTGGAGACGATCATCGTGTAGTTCGATTTGGCGAGTTCGTGGTGGATCCCGTCGAGGAGGTTGTGGTAGACCGGTCCGCCGAAGTCGGAGATCGCGACGAGGATCGTCTGCGTCGTCCGCTTCTTCAGGTTGCGCGCGGCGGCGCTCGGAAAATAGCCGATGTCGCCGGCGATCCGGCGGATCACGGCGGCCGTCTTCTCCGGAATGCGGGGGTCGGCGTTGAGGGCGTAGGAGACCGTGGAGATCGACACTCCGGCCGCTTTCGCGACGTCCTTGATCGTGGCCATGGCGCCGTCACCGCTCCGTGAAGCCGAGCTTGGCGATCGCCCGGCGGATCAGCGGATGGTTCATGGTGAGTTTCCAGATCGTGCCGTGGAGGTAGTTGTCGAGCATCAGGACGGTGATGCCCTTGTTGATGCCGATATAGTCCTTCGCGACCCAGGGTCCGTCCTTCGTCAGGGCGATGCCGTCGGTGAAGCCGTACCGTCCGAGGGCGGCGGGATACGTCTTCGCCATGTGCTCGAGGGCGGGGATGACGATTTCGGGAGCGAAGCAGATCGATCCCGCGGGACCCGACGGCGGCACGACGCCTTCGGTATGTCCGTCCGGATGGTCGAGCAGGTCCGTCGGCAGGGCGCCCTGGTTCCGATATCCCTTCGGAGTGAGGCAGGCGGTGATGCCCCACATGTCCTCGCCGAAGATCGGATGGCGGTCGGCGTGGCGGATGCACCATTCGCGGTTGGCGTAGGTCGCGCGGCGGGTGTTTTCAGCCCAGTCGAAGCCGTCGGCGTCGAGGATCCTGGAGAAGTCGATCCAGGCGTGCGAATACTGGTAGACGAAGAGCGCGTTGCCGGGCGAATAGACGTACTCGATGCCGGCGTAGCTGCCGCGCGGCTTGCGGAAGCCGTCGTAAAGGGCCTTGGCGAGCGTCGCCGGAACGGCGTCCGACCCGGCGGCGAGGAAGTATAGCGACAATTGTTCCGCGGTCATTTCCCACTGCCAGATCCAGGGATCGCGGCTGTGCTGGCGGTAGTCCCCGCCCTCCTCGGGGTTGTAGGCCATGCGGAAGGTCGGGTTGCCCTTGTAGTCGAAGACGAACGCGTTCCAGTCGACGCGGTCATAGACGAGGCGGAAGAGGCGACGGATCTCGGCGTCGTCGAAATAGGCGTCGCATGTCAAGGCGCCGTTCAGGAAGATCGCCGTATCGATCGTCGAATACTCGCATTTTCGGCGGGGAAGACCGGTCCGGATCATCGTGAAATGCATGAAGAACCCCTTGAATTCGGGGATCGTCGAGACGAAGGTCGAAAGCGTCCGACGCGCCGCGTCGAGACCCTCGGCGCGGGTGATGTAGCCGTTCTCGACGCCGATCACGATCGCCGAAAGCCCGAAACCGACCGATGCGATCGAGGCGATGTCGGGTTTGCCGGTGTCGTCGACGACGAGTCCGTAACCGGGACTGTCGGGATCGCGATTCGCCTGTTCCCAGAAGAAGTCGAAGGATTGCCTGAGTTCGCGTTCGATCAGATTCATGTGAGGGCCTCCGAAACGTTTCGATGCTTTCATTCTACTCCATTTTCTTCAAGACGGCAACTACCTTGACGAGAATGCGGGCGATTCGCGCGCTCCCCGTTCCGACGACATGCCGTCCGTCCCGACGCGACGGACGACATGCGGATGAGGAGGGGGCGGGACCGGCCGCCACCGCGATCGTGACCTTTCGCGGACGGGATTCGGTGGGCACACCAGTCGGATTCCGACGGATGCCTCTTATAGAGGGCATCCGTATTTTTTGTCTTCTGTTTCATCGGCTTTTTTCGCGCTTTCTTGTTGTCGCCGTTGAACGGTCGTAGTATAATTCTATCCATACGCCCGCCACCGTCGACGAGCACCCTCCATTCATCGATCTCGACGTGCGAAAAAAGGTCGCCTTTTCCTCAATTCACGGATAGCGACCACGACGCCGCTCCCCAAACCACGCCGCCTTGGAAAGGAACCCAACCATGCACTCGTACCCGGCCTCCCTGATCGAGAAACTGAACCGCGACATCCGTGCGCTCTTTCCGCATCTCTTCCTGATCGATCCGTCGATGTCCCGCACCTTCGAAGGCGTGTCGCGCCTGGTGATGCTCGACCGCTACACCCAGAAGGACATCAACCACATCACCCTCGGAGAAGGCGACCTCGTCGTCTGCGTGGTCAAGGACGATCCGAAGTTTCCGACCCGTGGCATCGGCTTCGTCACCCGGATCGAGGGCGACCACGTCCACATCCGTCTGGAAGACGAGTACGCGCCGATCGCGATCGACGCGAACGAGGCGGGGGACGTCGTCCGCCTCAAGAACACCGTGGACAAGCCGATGGAGCTTTATTTCGAGCAGGTCGCCAAACGCGTCGCCGCCAATCTCGGCCAGGGCGAGACCGAAGAATCCTTCCAGGCCTTCTACAGGGAGATCGCCGAACTCAACCTCGTCCCTGCCGGCCGGGTCCTCTTCGGCGCTGGCTCGCAGAGCGCGGTCACCTATTTCAACTGCTTCGTGATGCCCTACGTGCGGGATTCCCGCTCTGGCATCTCGGAACACCGCCAGGAGGTCATGGAGATCATGTCCCGCGGCGGCGGCGTCGGCACGAACGGTTCGACGCTCCGCCCGAAGAACTCGCTCGCCAAGGGCGTGAACGGCAAGTCCTCCGGCGCCGTCAGCTGGCTGCAGGACCTTTCGCAGCTCACCAACCTCGTCGAACAGGGCGGCTCGCGCCGCGGCGCGCAGATGATCATGATGGCCTGCTGGCATCCGGACATCATCGAGTTCATCGTTTCGAAGATGCAGAATGTCCAGATCCTCCACTTCCTGATCAAGAACATCAAGGACGAGGACATCGTCCGCGAGGCGAAGAACAAGCTGAAGTTCATCCCGTTCACCGACGACGAGATGGAGATGTTCCAGACGCTTCGCGACGTCGAGCAGGAATCGGCCGGACGCCTCAAGCCCGCGACCGCGAACCGCGTGCGGGAACTGTACCTTGCGGGCGGCCGTTACGAAGTCAAGAACCCCGAGTACTTCAACGGCGCGAACATCTCCGTGGCGATCACCCGCGATTTCATGGAAGCCGTCGAGAAGGACCTCGACTACGACCTGCGCTATCCCGACATCGACCATTATTCGGCCGGCGAGAAGGCCGCGTACGACGAGAAGTGGCATCAGGTCGGCGACGTCCGCGAATGGGCGAAGATGGGCTACGGCGTGCGCGTCTACAAGACGATCCGCGCCCGCGAACTGTGGAATCTCATCAACATCTGCGCCACCTATTCGGCCGAGCCGGGCATCTTCTTCATCGACAACGCCAACGACATGACCAACGCCGTCGGCTACGGCCAGAAGGTCGTATGCACGAATCCGTGCGGCGAGCAGCCGCTCGCCCCCTATGCCGTCTGCAACCTCGCCGCGATCAACCTCGCCAACATGGCGAACCACGAAACCCGCGACGTCGACTGGGACAGGCTCGCCGCGACGATCGCCGTCTCCGTCCGGATGCAGGACAACGTCATCGACCGCACCACCTACTTCCTCGCGCAGAACAAGAAGCAGGCGCTCGGCGAACGCCGCGTCGGCCTCGGCATCATGGGTCTCCACGACCTGCTCATCTACTGCGACGTCCGCTACGGCAGTCCGAAGGGCAACGAGTTCGTCGACCGGCTGATGCGCTTCATCACCGTGAACGCGTACCGGACCTCGATCGAGCTCGCCCGCGAGAAGGGCAGCTTCCCGTTCCTCGACCAGTACGGTTCGCGCCAGAAGTTCATCGAGTCGGGATTCATGCGGCGGATGCCGCCGGAGATCCGCGAGGGCGTCCTCAAGTACGGCATCCGCAACAGCCACCTCCTGACGATCGCCCCGACCGGTTCGACCGGCACGATGGTCGGCGTCTCGACCGGCCTCGAACCGTACTTCGCCTTCAAGTACTTCCGCAGCGGACGCCTCGGCAAGTTCATGGAAGTCGACGCGCCGATCGTCGAGCACTACCTTACCCTCCACCCCGAATGGCGCGGGAAGAAGCTGCCGAACACGTTCGTCTCGGCGATGGAACTCTCCGCCAGGGAACACGCGACGGTGCAGTGCATCATCCAGCGCTGGGTCGACTCGTCGATCTCGAAGACGGTGAACGCCCCGAAGGGCTACAGCGTCGAACAGGTCGAGGAACTCTACACCTACCTCTACAAGCACGGCGCGAAGGGCGGCACCGTCTACGTCGACGGCAGTCGCGACGCCCAGGTCCTCACCCTTTACAAGGACGAACCGCAGAACGTCCAGCTCGACCTCGCCGATCTCGGCGTGCAGGTCGAAAAGCGCGACGTCCCCGTCGAATCCGATTCGCAGATCCATCTCCGCTCGAAGGCCGGCAGGAACATCGGTGTCGAGATCGGCGACATCTGCCCGATCTGCGGCGAGGGGACCGTCGAGGACATCGGCGGCTGCAACACCTGTTCCAACTGCAACGCGCAGCTCAAGTGCGGCCTGTGAACCGCGGCGGGGAGTCTTCGGACTTCCCGCCTTTCTTTACCATGTCGGCGCATTTCCGTCCGGACGGTTGAAAACGGCGTCGGCCGCGCTATAATGGAGGGGGAGGCGAGGACGATGGTCGAAGCGATGCTGTACGATAAACTGCCGGACGGATCCGTCCGCTGCGGCGTCTGTCCGCACCGCTGCACGATCGCGGAGGGCCGGCGCGGCGTCTGCGGCGTGCGCGAGAACCGCGGCGGGACGCTCGATGCGCTCAACTACGGTCTCACCGCCGCCGCCGCGGTCGATCCGATCGAGAAGAAGCCGCTTTTTCATTTCCTGCCGGGAACGCGGATCTACTCCTTCGCCACCGTCGGCTGCAACCTCCGCTGCGCCTGGTGCCAGAACTGGGACCTCTCGCAGAACCCCAAGCCGGCCCGTCCGATCGCCGGCGAACCCGTCGAACCCGCGGAACACGTCCGCCGCGCGCTGGCGGCGGGATGTCCCTCGATCGCCTACACCTACGCCGAACCGACGATCTTCGTCGAATACGCCCTGGCCACGATGAAGCTCGCCCGGGAGGCCGGCCTCAGGAACGTCTGGGTGACGAACGGCTACATGACGCCGGAGACGCTCGCGGCGATCCTGCCGTGGCTCGACGCCGCCAACGTCGACGTCAAGGGACCCGCCTCCCGCGTCTACGAGCAGTACTGCGGCGCCGCCGCCGAACCCGTCCTCGACGTCGTCGGGGCGATGCGAGCGGCCGGCGTGCACGTCGAGGCGACGACCCTCGTCGTCCCCGGCGTGAACGATTCCGACGCCGACCTCAAGGCCGTGGCGGACGGTCTCGTCCGTACCGCCGGCCCCGCGATCCCCTGGCACGTCACGCGCTTCTTCCCGGCGTGGAAGATGTTCGCGACGCCGCCCACGCCGCTTGCGACCCTCCGCCGCGCCGAGGCGATCGGCCGCGCCGCCGGCCTCACGACGATCCACCTCGGAAACGTCTGAACGCGAAAGGAGAAACCCCATGCCTTTGCTTGCCGCCTACATCGTCCCGCATCCGCCCCTGATCGTCCCCGCCGTCGGGAGGGGGGAGGAAGCCAAGATCGCGTCGACCGTCGCCGGCTACGGGGACGTCGCGTCAAGGATTGCACGTCTGAAACCCGAGACGATTGTCCTCATCTCGCCCCATTCGGTGAACTACGCCGACTACATCCATGTCTCGCCCGGCGCCGAAGCCGAAGGCGACCTCGGCCAGTTCGGCGCCAAATCGGTCCGCTTCCGCGTCAGTTACGACGAAACGCTCGCGTCCGCGATCGGCGCCGCCGCCTCGAAAGAAGGGATTCCTGCAGGTCCACTCGGCGAGAAGCGCCGGACGCTCGACCACGGTACGATGGTGCCGCTCTGGTTCGTCGACCGCGCGTACCCCGGCTGTCGTCTCGTCCGGATCTCGCTTTCCGGACTGTCTCCGCTCGAGCACTACCGCTTCGGCACCTGCGTCCGGGACGCCGTCGAGGCGACCGGCAGAAACGTCGTCCTGATCGCGAGCGGCGACCTCTCGCACAAGCTGAAGGAGGACGGGCCCTACGGCTTCGCACCCGAGGGACCGGTCTTCGACAACGCCGTGACCGAAGCCATGGCATCCGCGGATTTCGGCCGTTTTCTCGCGTTCGACGATTCGCTCTGCGACGCCGCCGGCGAATGTGGACTCCGCTCGTTTCTGATCATGGCGGGGGCGCTCGACCGCAAGGCCGTCAAGGGCGGACTGCTCTCCTACGAGGGTCCGTTCGGCGTCGGTTACGCCGTCGCCGCCTACGACGTCGTCGGGGACGATCCCGCCCGCGCCTTCGGCGACGCGTTCGCACGCTCCGAGACGCTTCGGCTCGCCGCCGTCAAGGACGGCGAGGATCCCTACGTCCGGCTGGCGCGCGAAACCCTCGAGGCGTACGTGGGCAAAGGACGCCGGATCCCGCGCCCGAACCCTCTGCCTGCCGGTCTGACCGACCGCGCAGCGGGCGTCTTCGTCACCCTCAAGAAGGACGGGAGGCTCCGCGGGTGCATCGGCACGACGGCGCCGACGACCCCTTGCATCGCCGACGAGATCATCCAGAACGCGATTTCCGCAGGAACCCGCGATCCGCGTTTCGACCCGGTGAACGAAGCCGAACTGCCGTCGCTCGTCTACGGCGTCGACGTCCTCGGACCCTCCGAGCCGATCCCGGGTCCGGAGGCGCTCGACCCGAAGCGCTACGGCGTGATCGTCCGCAAGGGCGGACGGAGCGGACTCCTGCTCCCCGACCTCGAGGGCGTCGACACGGTCGCAGACCAGGTCGCGATCGCGCTCCGCAAGGGCGGGATCGATCCGGGCGAACGCTACGCCCTCGAGCGCTTCGAGGTCGTCCGGCACCATTGATCGAAACGCGAAGGGAAAACCGTCCGTTCGTGTTACAATCATAGATACGTCATCCGTACGAGGACATCCCATGGACCGTTTCGAACTGATCGCCACCACCACCTTCGGACTTGAGGCCGTCGCCAAGCGCGAACTGCTCGACCTCGGCTTCGAGATCCTTTCCACCGAGAACGGCAAGGTCGTCTTTAGAGCCGACGCCGCCGGCATCGTCCGCGCCAACCTCTGGGTTCGGACCGCCGACCGCATCCTCCTCCGAGTCGGTACGTTTCGCGCCGAGACCTTCGACGAGCTCTTCGAACGCACCAAGGCCCTTCCCTGGGAGACGTTCATTCCCGCCGACGGGCGCTTCCCGGTCGACGGGAAGTCGGTGAAGTCGAAGCTCTTCTCGATCTCCGACTGCCAGGGCATCGTCAAGAAGGCGATCGTCGAACGTCTGCGTACGATCCACCCGGTCGAGCGCTTCGCCGAGACGGGAGCCGACTTCCAGGTGCTCGTCTCGCTCCTTTCCGACGTCGCGACCCTCACCGTCGACACGAGCGGCATCGCGCTCCACAAGCGCGGCTACCGCGTCGCACCCGTCGCCGCGCCGCTCAAGGAGACGCTTGCGGCGGCGCTCGTCCTCCTCAGCTACTGGCGCAAGGACCGCGTCCTCTACGACGTCTTCTGCGGCTCCGGGACGATTCCGATCGAAGCCGCGATGATCGCCCGCAACGTCGCCCCCGGACTCCGCCGCGATTTCGCCTTCCGGCACTGGCCCTGGCTCGCCCCCCGTTTCTGGGATGAGGAAACCGCGAAGGCCGAGGCGGCCGTCGACCGGTCTTCGCCCCTTTCGATCTTCGCCTCGGACATCGATCCCGCTGCCGTCGAGGCGGCGCGCCGGAACGCCGCGGCGGCGGGCGTCGCGGAGGACATCGTCTTCCGGGTCGCCGACTTCCGCGACGTCGCCTTCAAGGGCGAGCGCCATGTCCTGATCTCGAATCCGCCCTACGGCGAGCGCCTCGCCGGGGATCCGAACCAGGACGGCCTCTATCGCGACATGAAGACGGTGTTCGGTCCGCTCGGGTCCTGGTCGCTCTACATCCTGACCTCGCACCCGGGATTTTCCGGTCTCATGAAGCGGCAGCCCGACCGCGAGCGCAAGCTCTACAACGGAAACATCGAAGTCCACTACTACCAGTACTACGGCCCGAAACCGGGCGCCTGAGGGACACGTCGCCGGCGTGTCCCTTTTTTCCGCGCGCATTTTCCGCGCGCACCCTTTGAAAGCGTTTCGACCTGTGGTAGAATGTCCTCAGGCGCGCCTGGGACCGAGTCCGCAGGGCGCGCGTGAACGGAGTCCGTCCATGAAGCGAAACCGCAAGACCGTCAAGCGCATCGTCCTCTCCCTCGTCCTCGTCTTCGTCCTGGTGCTGGCCAGCGTCGGGATCCAGGTCGCCGTCAACCTCGGGATCGATCCCCTCCCCTCGGGGCCGGAGACGTCGTTTGACACCGGCGGCGGCGAACGCCTGCTTTCCTACTACGACGCCCGCGAACACGGCGACGGACTGCCGGCGGGGATCGAACTGACCGAGACGTTCGTGAACGCGCAGCTCGAAGGATCGATCGCCTACGTCGACGCGCGCTACGACGTCGCCGACTTCCGCGTCAACACCCTCGTCCGCCTGTACCTCGCGTACGGCGATCTTCTGCCGGCATCGTCACGGACGGAACTCGAACGCGTCCTGCTCGGCTTCAAGTACTGGATGGACCAGGGCGGCGAGGATTCGATGTGCTACTGGTCGGAGAACCACCAGATCCTGTTCTCGGTTTCCGAATATCTGGTCGGACAGACCTTCCCCGACCGCGTCTTCGCCGTCGACGGGAAGACCGGCGCCGCGCATCAGGCGATGGCGGCGGCGCGCGTGAACGCGTGGATGGAGCTGCGCTTCGACTACGGCTTCACCGAATGGTATTCCAACAACTACTATCCCGAGGACGTCGGACCGATGGCGAACTTCATCCAGTTCGCCGACGACCCGACGATGGTCAACCGCATGAAGATGGTGATGGACCTCCTCTGGTACGACCTCGCCAGCCAGAGTTACCGCTACGAGGGCGAAGACGCCGAGGGCGACCCACGCACCTACTACGTGTTCCTCTCCTCGAGCGGCCGCATGTATTCCGACAACCGCGTCTCCGACGATGTCGGGAACCGGATGCGCAACTACGTCGATTACGTCGTCCAACCGGCCGCGACGGAAGACCTCGCCGGCGGCTGGAAGACCTCGACCAACGGCTTCTTCAACTGCTTCCGGCAGATGATGGAGGCCGTCGACGGCGACGGCCATCCGTTCTACCGCGTGCCGGCCGCGATCCTTTCGATCTTCGACGCCCCCGCCGGCGCGAAGGTCGTGAAGTCGAGCCAGTCGCTCGACGTCTCCGAACTCGCCGGCGAGGGTCTGCTCGGGCAGGCCGACAAGCAGATCATGATGCAGTTCGGGATGGAGGCCTTCACCAATCCGGAGGCGATCGATAACACGATCGCCTACATCGGGAAGCACGGGATGTTCACGAACGAGTTTCTGAACGACTTCAAGCTCGTCAACGTCTGGGTGCTCCGCGCCTTCCGGCTGCTCGATTCGGTGAGCCGTCTCCTGAAGCCGTCGACCGACGGCGTCGCGATCGAACGCGCGAACGTCTATACCTACGTGAACGACCATTACTCGATGCACACCGCCCAGGCCCACGAGGCCGGAGGCTATGCCGACCAGCAGGCGGTGCAGTCGATCAACCTCACCAACGACCTGTCGATCTTCACCACCCAGCCGGCGAAGATCCCGCGCCGGAGCGGCACCCCGACCTACTGGACCGGCAACGGCCGCAACCCCTATGCCGTCCAGGAGAAGAACGTCTCGATCGCGATCTACTTCCCGCCCGAAAAGGCGGGCTTCATGGAGCTGATGGTGATTCCCGAGACGACCCACGCCTTTTTCCCGATCGAACTCTTCGACGAGGTCGACCTCACGATGCTCGACGAGGGCCTCGTCTTCGGGAACGTCGGCGCGACCCACGTCGCGATCCGTTCCCGCCATCCGCTCGCGTTCGTTCCTTTTGCGACCTCGGACGCAGAGGGGAACCGCGACGACATGCTCGTCCGCGGCTCGGCCGCCGACGTGCTTTCGACGGACTACGACCTCGTCCAGTCCGGACCGGGGATGCACTATTTCGTGATCGAACTCTCGTCGACGGACGTCGAGACGTTCTCCGCGTTCAAGGCCCGCGTCGCCGGAAACGACCTTTCCGTCGATCTCGACGCGGCGTCGGTCTCCTACGCGACGATCCTCGACGGCGACGTTTCCGAGACCCTCCTCGAGGCGGTCTACGGCACATCCTTCCAAGTCGGCGGCGGGACCGTCGACCTCGAGTACGACCGCTTCGAGAGCGCCTACGTCCAGGGCGGATCGATCGCACGCAAGGCTACCGAAATCGTCTTCGCCTATGGCGGCCACACGCTTACCCTGAACTATTCCGAGAACCTCCGGACCGAGGATGAGTGAGATGCGTCTCTCGATCCAGACGTACACCGTGCGCCGCGCACTGATGGACGACTTCGCCGGAACCCTCCGCCGCATCCGCGGCCTCGGCGTCGGCGCGGTCGAGCTCGCGCGCATCGGCTTCACTCCGGCGGAAGCCCGCCTCGTCGTCGACAGCGGCCTCGCCGTGACCTCGATGCAGGTCAAGCCGTCGCGGCTCCGCGAGGATCCCTTCGCGATCGCCGCGTTCGCCAAGGACGTCGGCTGTCCCTTGATCGTCGCGAGCGTCCTTTCGACGGGCGCGATCCTCGGCGGCGCGGCCGCGCTCGGACGGTTCGCGGGATTCCTGAACGGCCTCGCGGAACTCTATGCGGCCCAGGGGCTGAAGCTCGCCTTCCACCATCATTCCTTCGAATTCGCCCGCATCGGGAAAAAACGCAAGTTCGACCTGCTCCTGGAGCGCACCGGACCGGCGGTCGGCATCGTCGTCGATACCTACTGGACCGCGCGGTCGGGCGTCGATCCGGCGGAATGGATCCGCGGGCTCGGTCCGCGTCTCGCCGGTCTGCATCTGCGCGACTGCGCCGAGGAACGCGGGATCCGCACCGTCGACGCGGCGCTCGGCGACGGGATCGTCGACTTCACGGCCGTGCTCGATGCGGCCGCACCGCACGCGGCCTACGCCGCGATCGAACAGAACAGTTCCGATCCCTTCGCCGACCTGGCGAAGAGCATCGCCCATCTTCGCACCCTTGGCAATCCGCACATCGACCCTGAGGAGGTTTCACGATGGACAACGCACGCATGAAAACCGGCGAGAAGCTCATCTTCGCCTGGGGGGACGTCTTCGGAGGCGGCGCGCAGGCGCTGATCAGCGTCCTCTACCTCATCTTCCTGACTGACATCGTCGGTCTCGATCCGGCGTTCGCCGGCGCGATCGTGATGGTCTCGAAGTTCTGGGACGCGGTCTGCGACCCGCTCGTCGGCGCGATCACGGACAACGCCCGCACCCGCATGGGAAGGCGCCGTCCGTTCATTCTCTTCGGTTCGATCGCCGTTTTGATCGGCTTCTGCCTGCTCTGGGTGCCGACCGGGGGCTGGACGAGCGTCGCCGCGCGCGGCGCCTACGCGCTCCTCACCCTGCTTTTCTACAACACCGTCGACACCTTCGTGGCGATCCCCTACAGTTCGCTCTCGGCCGAGATCTCGACCGACATCCACGAGCGCAACGGCGTGAACATCCTCCGCCTCGCCTTCTCGACGGTGGCCTCTGCCGTCTGCACGCTCGTGCCGACGATGATCCTCGACGCCTACACCGACCGCGCCATCGGCCTTTCGACGTTCTACGTCCTGATCGCCGTCGGCTTCGGGATCTTCTTCGTGATCCCGCTCGTGCTGATCGGCCTGTTCACGAAGGAACGCGCCGCGATCACCGAGACGAAGACGAAGATCGAGGTGGCGGCGTTCGTACGGCCGCTCCGCGTCAAGGCCTTCCGCGGGCTCGTCTACCTCTATCTCTGCCAGTCGATCTCGATGGACATCCTCGGCTCGGGCATCATCTATTTCTCCAAGTACGTGCTCCAGTCGGGCAGTTCGACCGTCTTCCTCGGGATCTTCATCGGCGTCCAGCTGATCATGTTCCCGATCATCCACAAGATCGTCGACAGGGTCGACAAGAAGACGATCTATTCCTTCGGCCTGCCGCTCGCGCTCGTCGGCTTCGCCGGCGTCGGCCTCTATCCGGCGGCCTGGCCGATCGCCGGCGCCTACGCCCTCACCGCCGTCACCGCGATCGGCTTCGCGGGCGCCCAGCTCGTGAGCTGGATCATCTTCCCGGACGCCGTCGACGTCGGCGAACTCAAGGACGTCGACCGCGCCACCGGTTCCTACAGCGGGATCATGACCTTCATCCGCAAGATCTCCTCCGCGATCGCGATCCAGGTGTTCGGCCTGATGCTCTCACTCACGGGGTACCAGAACCCGACCGAGACGAACCCGATCCCGGACCAGCTGCCCGAGGCTTTGATCGGGATCCGGATCGCGATGGCCGGCAGCTTCATCCTCCTGATGGGGCTCGGCTGGTTCCTCGCGCGCCGCTACGTCCTCACCAACGCCCTGAGCAGGCGCGTCCGCGAACTCCTCAAGGTCCGCAACCGGGTCGGTCCGGAAGGCCTCTCGACCGTCGAGAAGGCGGAACTCGCCGAACTCGGAAAGGTCCTCTTCTAGAAGTGGCGGTCCGCGACGACGTCGGGATGGCCGTCAAGATGAACTCGAAGTGTTTCCCGGGCATCCGCGACCTCGCCGCCGGGAAGCCGATCGACGAAGCGCAGGTCCTCGACCTGTGCGATTTCGTCGACGCCCGCCACGACTGCGCCGACTTCCGCATGATCGTCCTCCTCAAGACCTTCCTCGACTACCGCGCCCTTCTGTCCGCGCCGACCGCCGCCCGGATCGAGTCGTCGATCCTTTCCTTCAAGTACGCGATGGACGAGCCGGGAACCGACGGGATGTGCTTCTGGTCGGAGAACCACCAGCTGATCTTCGCCGCCTGCGAATACCTCGCCGGCGGCCTCTTCCCGGAGCGGACGTTCTCAAACGACGGCCGGACCGGAGCGGTCCACCGCGCGAAGGCGCGGGTCCTGCTCCTCCGCTGGATGGGATACCGCTTCACCTACGGCTTCAACGAGTTCCATTCGAACACCTACTACGAGGAGGACGTCGCACCGCTTTCGGTCCTCTCCGACCACGCCGACGGCGAGGTCGCGGCTCGGGCCGGGATCGTCCTCGACCTGCTCTTCCTCGACATGGCCCTGCATTCCTTCGAGGGACGGTTCGTCGCCGCCAGCGGCCGCTGTTACGAGCTACCGAAGCGCGATCCCGCGACCGCGGACGTGAACGATCTGATGGACGCCCTCCTGCAGGATCGGGTCGACCCCGACTGGACCCGGCTGTCGGCGCTCTTCTTCCTGACGCGGTCGTACCGGATTCCCGCGGCCGTCCGCGCGATTGCGAACGATCGCGGGCCGGTCCGCGTGACGGACTCGATGGGGCTCTCCCTCCGCGAGGTCCGGCGCGAGCTGAAGAACAGGGCGTTCGACGACCTCGGCCTCTACTTCTGGGCGATGGAGGCCTTCACCAACGTCGAGTCGATCGCGACGACGATGGCGATGTTCTCCGCCTGGAACCTGCGCGAGAACAACTTCCTCCGCGACCTGAAGACGATCGACATCCCGATCCTCAGGAGACTCGGGCTTCTGCCGCTCCTGGTCCGGATCCTGAACCCGGCGACCCAGGGCGTCGCGATCGAGCGCGCGAACACCCTCACCTACCGGACGGCCCGCTTCATGGTCTCCGCGGCGCAGGAATACCGACCCGGCTTCTTCGGCGACCAGCAGCATCTCTGGCAGGCCACCCTGCCGGGCGGCGTCGCGGTCTTCTCGACGCACCCGGGAAGTCCGATGTTCGACGACCCGGCGCGCAACTTCAGCCCCTCCTACTGGGTCGGCAACGGCATCAACCCGCACGTCGCCTCGACCGGCGACGTCGTCCTCCTCGCCTACGACCTGCGCGTCCGGCGGGGGTACCTCGAGCGGAAGCGGCAGGATTTCGTCCACTTCCACGTCCCGCGCACGCGCTTCGACGAGTCCGAAACGACCCCGCGCGGGTTCATCGGCCGCCTCGGCGACGCCTATCTGGCGATCCGGTCGGACGTTCCCGGCGCGTTCGCCGACGACCACGACCTGATCTTCCGCGGCCGGCGTTCGCATTTCGCGGTCGTCGTCGGCGATGTGGACGGGTACGGTTCCTTCGCGGCGTTCCGCGCCGCGATCGGCGCCGCGACGCTCGTGGTCCGCGGCGGTCGTACGACCTTCCGGCGCGGACCGGACGGCCCCGTGCTCGATTTGTCGCGTCGGGGCGGCCTGCGCGTGGACGGCGTAAGGCAGGATCACCGCTATCCGCGTCTTTCGTCCCCCTACGGGTCGGCGCCGAGAAAACCCGAAACGATGTCCGTCGCCGCCGGCGGCCACCGTCTCACCCTCGATTTCATACACGGAACACGCAAGGAGGAACCCCTCGATGGACCATCGTCACTATGAACGGGCGGTCGCGCTGGCGCGACGCGTCCGCGACACGTTTCCGCCGAAGATGAAATGGATGTGGGGGGAAGCCCTCCTCGGGTTTTCCCTCGCGCGTCTCGACGAGCATGCCAAAACGGACGAGTTTTCCGCGTTCCTGAAGGCGTACTGCGACCATTACGCGGCGCACCCGCCCATCGTCGACCAGAGCGACACCGCCGCTCCCGGACTGATCGCCTGGGCGGTGGCGAAGAAGACCGGCGATCAGCGTCACCGCGCCCTCGCCGACAAGGTCCTCGACTACGTCAGGAACGAACCGCGCCTGATCGAGGATTCGGTCAACCACCTCGGAAACAGCTTCGTCGGGAAGATCTACCCGAAGTCGATCTGGGTCGACTCGATCATGATGTTCTCGGTGTTCCCGGCGATCGTCGCCCGGGATACCGGCGACGACGGCCTGATGGCGATCGCGGCGCGCCAGCCGCGCGTGATGGCCAAGTACATGATGGATCCGGACCGGGGTCTCTGGTACCACAGCTACTGGGTGCGGCAAAAGACGCACTACCCGCGCCGGCCGATCTTCTGGGCGCGCGGGAACGCCTGGGTCGTGGCTGCGCTGCCGATGATCCTCGAAACCGTCGGGAACCATCCCGAACGCGCGACGATCGAAGATGTCTTCCGGAAGACGTGCGCGGCGGTTCTCCCGTTCCAGCGGTCCGACGGCACGTTTTCGACCGTTCTCGGCCACCCGCACACCTATCGCGAACTGTCGGCGACGGCCCTGTTCGCCTCCGGCTTCCTCGCGGGAAGCCGCCTCGGCCTGCTCGACGGACGCTACCGCGACGCGGGCGCCCGCGCCTTCGAGGCGGTCGTCGGCGCCTTCGTCGAGACGCCGTCGGGACCCTCGCTTCCCGAGGTGAGCGATCCGACGATTCCGCTGCCGCTGTTCCCGTACCTCGGATATGCGCTCGTCCCGCGCCATCGGGACTGGTCCTACGGGATCGCCGCGACCCTCTTCGCGGCAGTCGAGTACGACCGCGCCGCCACGATGGCGGCCAGGGAGGACGCATGATGTTTCGATCGTTTCCCGCACGCATCAGGTTCGGCGCCTCGACCTCGGCCTATCAGATCGAGGGCGCCTTCGCGGAAGGCGGCCGCGGCCGGACCGCCTGGGACGTCGAACGCGGCCGTAACGCCGACGGAAACATCGTCGGCCCCGTGGGCGACGTCGCCTGCGACCACTACCACCGTTTCCGCTCGGACGTCCGCCTGATGAAGGAGCTCGGCCTCGAAACCTACCGCTTCTCGATCTCATGGGTCCGGATTTTCCCCGAAGGGGAAGGCAAGGTCAACGAGGAGGGCGTCGCCTTCTACGACGCCCTGATCGACGAACTCCTCGCCGCCGGGATCGTCCCGGCGGTCACGATCTGGCACGGCGATCTCCCCTACGCCTTCGCCAAGAACGGCGGCTGGGCGGAGCGAGCCATGATCTTCCGCTACGTCGCCTACGCGACCTTTTTGTTCGAGCGGTTCGGCGACCGCGTCAAGACCTGGTACACGCATAACGAACCGTGGTGCGAGTCCTTCCTGAACGACGGTCCGCTGCCCCGCCAGCTGGCGATCGCGCATCATCTGCTCGTCGCCCACGCGCTCGCCGTGCAGGCCTACCGCCGCTCGCCGCACGGCGACGGGAAGATCGGGATCGTGCTCAATCTCGCGCGCCAGTATCCGGCGTCCCCCGATCCGCGCGACGTCGAGGCGGCGCGGAACGTCGACGGCTTCCTGAACCGCTGGTTCCTCGATCCCGTCCTGCGGGGACGCTACCCCGCCGACATGATCGAACGCTACGCGCGACTCGGCGCGAAGCCGCCCGTCGCCGAGGGCGACATGGCGCTTCTTTCCGACCATCCGTCGGATTTCCTCGGAATCAACGTCTATTCGCGCGGAGTCCAGGCGTACGACCCGGACGATCCCTTTCTGAACAGCCGCGACGCCTGTCCCGAGGACGCGGTCCGGACCGAGATGGGCTGGGAAGTCCGTCCGGAATCGCTCTACGACCTGCTCGTCGACCTCGAGGCGCGGTTCCCGGGCCTATCGGTCCAGATCACCGAGAACGGCGCCGCCTTCAAGGACGAGAACGTCGTCGACGGGATCGTCCGGGACGACGACCGCCTCGCCTATTACAAAGGAAACCTGCTTGCGCTCGAACGCGCCATCCGTCATGGCGTCGACGTGACCGCCTACTACGCGTGGAGCCTCTTCGACAACTTCGAATGGGGTTCCTACGAGATGAAGTTCGGGATCGTCAAGGTCGATTTCGCCACCCTGGAACGCTCGGTCAAGAAGAGCGGGCGCTGGTACGCCGACGTGATCCGCCGCCGGGGGGTGGAGGAATGAACGTCCGTCCCGGCTTTGCCGGCCGGCTCGATCCACCCGTCGGCCGTCCCTTCCGCATCCTCCAGCTCACCGACCTGCACCTCATGGACGTTTCGGGCGACGAAGCCGTCCTCGCCCGGATCGGCGACCTCGTCGCGTTCGCGAAGCCCGACCTCGTCTTCCTCACGGGCGACCAGGCGATGTCCGCATCCTCAAGGGTCGTCTACGCGCGGCTTTCCGACGCGATGGACGCCCTCGGCGTCCCCTGGACCTTCGTCTTCGGAAACCATGACGCCGAGCACGGCGTCTCGCGGAAGGCGCTCTTCGACATCGCCGCGCGGGCGAAGAACATTCGCGTCGCCGCGGTCGACGGCGAGCGCGGCGAAACCGACTTCTACCTCGAGGTCGGGTCGCGCTGGATCGTCTTCGGGCTCGACACCCGCGTCGACGCGACCTATGCGATCGACGGGAAGCCGACCTGGGGTTACGACGGCGTCCGTCCTCATCAGGTGAAATGGTTCGAGGACGTCCTCGAAGCCGCCGGAACCGCGGTCGGAAGCGTCGTCTTCCAGCACATTCCACCCGTCGCCGCCCGCCGGTTCCATGAGCCGGGGTCGACGCGGTTCCACGGCGAGAGAAACGAGAACGTCTCCTGCACGCCGGTCGATTTCGGCTTCGAGGAGGCGCTCGTCCGCCGCCGTACCGTGGCCGTCTTCTACGGTCACGACCACGTGAACGATTTCGCCTTCGAGCGCGACGGCGTGGAATACGCCTTCGGCCGCTGCACCGGCGACTACGACTACTGCGCCCCCGTCCTTCCCAAGGGCGGCCGGATCGTCGACCTCCACGAGGACGGGTCCGTCGACACCTTCATCCTCCAGCACCGCGACGCCGCATCGCGGTGATGCGGACGGACTCCGGTCCGTCCTTTCTTTCGCGTCGAATCAGAGGCGCGCAACCGCCGCTTTCGCGGTATAATGGAACAAGCGGCGCGTCCGACGGCGCGCACGGAGGCACATCATGAGAAGACTGCTGGCATTTGCGCTTTCCGCCCTGGTCCTGGCCCTTTCCGCCTGCGTCCCCGGGACGACCCTCGGGACGACGACGGCATCGACGACGATCGGGACGCCGGTCGCGACGACCACGACGCTTCCCACGGCGCTGTCGACGACGGTCCGCACGACCCGCGCGGACGAGACGTCCGACATCGCCCTCGACTTCGACCTTTCGCAATACGACTACCTCGCGCCGACGGTTCCGATCGCGTTGCCCTCGATCTTCGCGGACCATCTCGTCTTCCAGCGGAACAAGCCGATCCGCGTCTTCGGGACCGGAACCCCGGGCGGGATCGCGCTCGCCAAGCTCGTCCTTGCGCAGGATCCGTCGGTCTTCGAGACGGCCGCGGCGATCGTCGCCGCCGACGGCACCTTCGCGCTCGAACTGGCGGCGCTCCCCGGATCGTTCGACGCCTACGTCCTCACCGTCTCCGACACCGTCCGCGAGATCCGGATCGTCGACGTCCTCGTCGGCGAGGTCTGGATCGCCGGCGGCCAGTCGAACATGGCCATGACCGTGCGGGAGGCGGACGGCGGCGTCGCGCTCGCGGACGCCGCGGACGATTCCCGCATCCGCATCTTCGATCAGGCCATCGGCGACCACGACGGGTCGTATCCGTCTTCGCCGGCGGCCGACGTCGCGGGCGGCGCCTGGACCGTCGCCGATTCCGCCGCGGGCGTCCTCGACTGCTCGGCGATCGGCTACGCCTTCGCCCGCGAGCTGAAGCGGCTCCTCGGCGAGGAACACCTCGACATGCCGGTCGCGATCCTGAACACCGCCAAGGGCGGATCGTATCTCCATTCGTGGCTCCCGCGGGAGACGATGCAGGCTTCGGAAGCCGCGCTCGATCGCATCGACGACCTCGGATGGACGCTTTCGCGCGCGCATTGGAACGAATTCGGCTGGGACAACTACAACCAGCCGTCGGCGCTCTACAACCAGAAGATCGCGCCGCTTCTCGGATTCGCGATCGGCGGCGTGCTCTGGTACCAGGGCGAGAGCGATCCCGTCTACGACGCCTCCCTGGCGATGATCCCGCTGTTGATCGAGTCCTGGAGCGCCGGGTTCAACCGCGACGGCACGTTGTTGCCGTTCGCGATGATCCAGCTCGCCCCCTACGACGGGGCCGATCCGACCCTCGGACCCGCCGCCAACCCGAAGCAGGTCTTCTTCGCCTACCACCGCCAGGCCCAGTTGGAAGTCCTCATGGACCCCCGCTACGCGGCGACGACGGTGCTCGTGCCGATCCACGACGTGAGCCTCGCGTGGAACGTTCCCGCCGGCCAGTTCGCCTGGGCCGATCCGATCCATCCGGTCGCGAAGATCCCCGTCGGCGAACGCGCCGGCAAGGAGGCCTACACCGCGTTCTTCTACGGCGCGGTCGACTTCCTGCCGCCGACGGTCGCCTCGATCGCGTACGACGCGACCACGATCACGATCGCGTTCGACCACGTCGCGCGCGGCCTCAGGCTGATCGGGAGCGCCGCTTCCGTCGCGACCGTCGAGGTGATCCTGAAGAACGGCATCCGCACGGACGTCGCCTGCACGATCCTCGACAAGGACGAAATCCGCATCGAGGGGATCGACACGACGCAGGTCGCCGCCGTGGCGTACGGATACCGGAGCCGCAACGAGGACGCCAACCTCGCCTCGGGCTACGGGATCCCGGCGCTGCCCTTCCGCCTGCCGCTGGCCTGAGCGCGGCCGGACGCGTTCCGGAGCGTGCGCGTGCATCGGCGCTCGCTTCGTAGTATAATGTTCTTGTCGCGCGATGGTCGCGCGAAAGGAGGATGACATGGAACGCATCTTCGAATTCCTGAAACGCCTGTTCCGGCAGACGCCGGTGACCGCCGACCTGATCGTCCTGAACGTCGCGATGTTCGTCGCCACGCTTCTGCTCGGCGGTTTCTCGACGGAGAACCTCGTCCGCCTCGGCGGCCTCGTACCCGCCTACGTCACCGACGGCGGCGAATGGCTCCGGGTCCTCGCCGCGATGTTTCTCCACGGCGGCATCCTCCACTTCGCGATGAACATGGTCGCGCTCTACTATCTCGGCACGGCGATGGAACGCGCGCTCGGACCGACGCGCCAGCTCGCGCTCTATCTGTTCGCCGGCATCGGCGGAAACCTCGTGATCGCCTTCTTCGGAAAACCCTACGTCCTCACGATCGGCGCGAGCGGCGCCCTCTACGGCATCATGGCCGCGATGTTCTACATCACCCTCGTCCGCCCGCACTGGTACACGCCGGGGTCGGTCGCGGCGATCCGCCGGATGATCGTGATCAACTTCGCCATCACCTTCCTGATCCCCAACATCAGCGTCATCGGCCATCTCGCCGGCTTCGGCTGCGGCCTGCTTGCGGCCGTCGCGCTGATTCCGAAGGTTCCCTACTTCGCGCGCCGCCGGCGCGTCGAACCGGAGGACGATGACGACGACGGGTATCCGTCCGCCTGATCCCCCCCCCCGACCCGCGATCGAAAGGAGGCCCCGATGGATTCGACGAACCTGTCGCCGCGCGAAGAGCGACGGCGATCCTTCATCCTGAGCGGCAACCTCTGGGGCGTGGTCGCGACGATCACCTTCCCGCTCGCGGTCTACGCCGTCTTCAACTACCTCTACGCCTTCTTCGACACGATCCTCGCGGGACGCATCGGTTCCGACGCGGTCGCGTCGCTCCTCATCTTCGACGACATCAAGGCCGTCGTCTCGGCGATCGGCATCGGCATCGCCGCCGCCGGCACGGTCTTCGTCGCGCGCCACTACGGCGCCGGCGAGTACGAGGAGGCGCGCCGCCACGCCGGCGCGATGCTCTGGCTTTCGCTCGTCGCGAGCACCGTCTTCGCGATCGTCGTGATGGTCTTCTGGAAGCCCCTGCTCGCGGTCCTGAGCACGCCCGACGAGGTCGTCGCAAGCGGCCTCGGGTACTATCTCGTGCAGATGGCCTCGACCGTCGTCCTCGCCTTCAACTCGGTCTACATGGGCGTCGAGCGGGCCAAGGGCAACACCGCCATGATCCTCGCGCTCAACGTCGTCGCGATGCTCGTCAAGATGGCCCTGTCCGCCTGGTTCGTCCTCGGCCTTGGCTTCGGGATGACCGCCGTCGCGGTCGCGACCCTGATCGCCCAGGGACTGCTTTCGATCCTCGCCGCGGTCGCCCTATTCCGCCGAGGCAACTCGATCGCGGTCCGCGCCCGCGACGTCCGCTACGCGAAGGACTATTCGCTCCCGATCTTCCGGGTCGCCCTGCCGGTCATCGGCGGGAAGATGCTCTTCAGCCTCGGCCGCGTCTTCGTGAACGCGATCGGGACCGCCTACGGCACCTCGGCGCTCGCGGCCTTCTCGCTCGCGATGAAGACCGGCAGCGCCGCCGGATCGCTCGCATCCGTGTTCGAGGATCCGACGACCGCGATCACGAGCCAGAACCTCGGGGCGCGGAAGCTCCGCCGTGCCTTCTCGACGTGGGGGGTGGCGATGACGCTCTCCGCCCTGTTGGGCTTCGCCGGGGTGTTCGTCCTCACGTTCTTCCTCGAGGACTTCGCCCTTCTCTTCACCGGCGGCGACGCAAGCCTCGTCCCGCTCGTTTCGACGATCTTCGCGTGGGAGCGGTTCTCGGTCGTGACCTCCGCCGTGATCGTCATCACCGCCGGCTTCTTCCTCGGCTTCAAGATCACGAAGGTCACGTTCATCCTGAACCTGATCAGGCTGTTCTTCCTCCGCATCCCGACCCTCCTCGTCGCCCTGAAGCTGGGCGTCGGACCGGTGGCGTTCGGCTACGCGATGTTCGTCTCCAACACCGGCACCGCCCTGATCGCGCTTTTCATGATCGCGCTCTTCCACCGCCGGGTGAAAAACTTCGGCTACCGCGAGATGTCGCTTTCGGACGTCTGAACGACAAACCGTCTCCGGACGGTTTTTTCCTGGTTCCGGGATGTTTCCGCGGGAGAACGCGGTATAATGGAGAGCGGTACGGAAGGAAGGGGGGAGGACGATGCGCCTCTGGAACAGGAATTTCACGATCCTCACCCTCGGATCGTTCATCTCCGCCCTCGGCGCCGCCTGCGCCGGCATCGGCTTCGGCTTCCTCGTCTACCAGAAGACCGGGTCGCCGCTCACGCTCGCGCTCTTCACGGTCGCGAACATCGTCCCTCGCATGCTCACGTCGTTCCTCGCGGGACCGTTCGTCGACCGCCACTCGCGCGCGAAGATCATCTATTCCCTCGACTTCCTCTCCGCGACCTGCTTCACCCTCGTCGCCCTGATCCTCTTCCTCGGTTTCTTCGACGTCGTCGTCTTCACCCTCCTCGCGGCCTTCTTCGGAATCATCGATACCGTCTACCAGCTCGCCTTCATGAGCCTCTTTCCGGATACGATCCCGGACGGTCAGTTCGCGCGGGCGTATTCGATCTCGAGCCTGATCTGGCCGGTCACGGCCGCGGTGATGACGCCGATCGCGGCCTACATGGTCGACACCTACGTCCACGGGATCGCGATCCTGATGGCGTTCAACGCCGCGACGTACCTGACCGCGGCGATTTTCGAGACACGGATGCGGATCCGCGAGACGCTGAACGAGAAGCCGGTCGAACGCTTCCAGTTCATCCATGACGCGCGCGAGGGATTCCGCTTCTACAAGACCGACCGGGGGCTGCTCGGGATCGGGCTGCTCTTCATGTTCTTCTCGATCGCGTGGGCGGGACCCGACCTGCTTCTGATGCCGTACTTCATGACCCACGAGACGTTCACGCTCCAGCACTTCTCGTGGCTCATCACCGCGAGCTCGATCGGACGGATCGTCGGCGGGATCGTCCACTACGCCTTCGTCTATCCGCCGAAGCGGCGGCTGGCGATCGCCGTCGCCGTCTACTTCGCGATCGAGGCGATCAGCGCGAGCTTCCTCTTCATGCCCTATCCCGTGATGGTCGGGATGTACTTCCTCTCCGGCCTGCTCGCGGTCACCTCCTTCAACATCCGCATGTCGGCGACGCAGGCGTACCTGCCGGCCGCGATGCGCGGACGGCTGAACGCCGCGCAGGGCCTCCTCATGAACGTCGGCACGATCGTCGGCTGCCTCGCCGTCGGAATGGTCGCGGAATTCTCGGGCATCGGCTACCGCACGATCATCGCCTCGGTCGCATTGGTCTCGGTCACGGCGATCTTCCTGTTCCCGATCCGGATGCGCGCCTCGTTCCGGAAGATCTACAACGCCGTCGGCCGCGAGGGCGCGCAAGCCTGAAGACGGCCGACACGGCCGGGCGTCCATCCCCGATGCGTCACGGCCGCATTCCGTTTCGATCCGTGCTATCATGGAAGGGGTGATCGACATGGAAGACGAACGTCGGCTCAGGGAGGTCCTGACGCCGCTGCAATACCGCGTCATGCGCGAGAACGGCACCGAACCGCCGTTTCGCAACGAATACCACGACCATTTCGCCCCCGGCATCTACGTCGACCGGATCTCCGGCGAACCGCTCTTCTCCTCGCTCGACAAGTTCGACCACGGCTGCGGCTGGCCGAGCTTCGCAAAGCCGCTCGGCGCCGTGACGACGAGGACCGACCGGTCCTTCTTCATGGTGCGGACGGAAGTGCGCGCCAGGGGGACCGACTCGCACCTCGGGCACGTCTTCGACGACGGCCCCGAAGAACGCGGCGGACGGCGCTACTGCATCAACTCGGCCGCGCTCCGCTTCGTCCCCGAAGACCGTCTCGAGGCCGAAGGCTACGGCGCGTACCGCGGCCTCTTCGGGAAGAAGGAGGGGGAATGAATGCTCCGTGAAGCCATGGCGATGATGCGGAAGCGTCCGATGGTCCTCGGCGCGGCCGCCTATTTCATCCTCTTCTCCGTCATCTACCTGGTCCTCGACCGGCTCAACGGCGGCTACGCGGCGATGGCCGCGGCCTACGGCGGCTGGCTCGTCGCCGTGAACGTCGCCCTGAACGTCGCGATGGCCGGGCTCACCGCCTTCATGATGACGCTTTCGACGGCGTACGTGAAGCTCTCCGGCCGGGAGGGCAAGGGCACGTTCCTCGGGTCCGCGGCCGTCTTCTTCGGAATGCTCACGTACGGCTGCACCTCGTGCGTGGTCTCGTTCTTCGCGGCGATCGGGATCGCCCTCTCGGTCGCGGTCCTGCCGTTCGCGGGACTTCCATACAAGCTCATCGCCCTCGGGATCGTCGTCCTCGGCGTCGTCCTGCTCGTCCTCGAGGTGCGTCGCGGCCGCTGCCGCGTGCGGCGGAAGGACGGCTGAAAGCGAAAAAAGTCCGGATCCCTTGCGGGAATCCGGACTTTTTCTTGCGCCTTCGTCAGCTGGCGAGGGTGCCGACCTTCGTCAGCTGGTTGAGGAACGAGGCCGAGTGGGGGCTGTCGGCGAACGCGGCGGTGGCGTCGGTGCCGGCGAGATGCATGCCCTTGTGCCAGCCGTTGGTCCATTCGCTGACGTGGGTGACGTCGTAGACGATGCCGTTCACGGCGATGTAGGCGGTCGAGCCGCCGTTGCCGTTGTACTGGGCGAGTTCGGTCAGGGTGAACGAGCGGAGCGTGGTGGTGACCGCGGCGGTCGAGCCGGACGTCGTGGTGACGGTGCCGGTGGATGCGGTCGTGGCGGCGGTGGTGGCGGCGGTGGTGGTTTCGACGCCGCATGCGGCGAGGAAGGACAGGGCGACAAGCAGCGCGAGGCTGCGGACGATGCGTGATTTCATGGATTTCACCTCTTCGTATCCATTATAAAACGAATTCGGCGAAACCCGTTTCGGGACGCTCAGCGGACGCTCAGGCGGGACGGCGCTCGAAGACCACGGAGAAGCCGACCGCGGCGCCGGCGACCGCCTCGTACTCCGCGGCGGTCTCCGGCATGCGAAGCGAGA